>CAMAWS010000408.1 GCA_945861845.1 Candidatus Sulfopaludibacter sp. SbA3
AGAATCGAAGCCGAAGCACGACCCGCAGGCGGCAAAGCGGAAGCCGGTGTGGCAGGGCATATGGTCCGTGGTGCGGCATCCGGGCGGGCGCGTACAGCGGCTCACGTTGATTTACGCGGTGTCGATGCTCGCGTTTTCGTCGCTCTCAGCCGTGCTCGCGCTGTATCTTGGGGCGGAGTTCGGAGTAACGGAGCGAACGATCGGTTTTGTGTTTCTGTATATCGGAGTTTTTTCCGTCATCATGCGGTCGGCCCTGATTGGCCCGGTCGTCGATCGAATCGGCGAGCTTTGGTCCATACGCGCCGGCGCCGGCTGCCTGATCCTCGGCATGCTCAGCTATCCTGCCGCCACGAGCCTGTGGATGCTTGCGCTGACAGTACCGCTAGTTCCGATCGGTACGGCGTTGCTGTTTCCAGCCACAACGGCATTGATGTCGCGCGCCTCCGACAAATCGGAACTGGGCACCACGATGGGCATTGCGCAGACGTTTGCGGGGCTGGGCCGGATCGCTGCGCCGCTCTGCGCCACTGCCCTCTTCCAGAGGATCGGACACTCGGCGCCTTTTTACTTTGCCGCGGGCATTGTCGGACTCGTCAGCCTCCTCGCATTCCAGGTGGACCTGCCGAAACCGGTGGAGCCTGTGCTCGCCGGACCGGCCGGCACAGCGGAGCCTGCCGCTGACCGTGTGGTAGACTAGGCCTCAGTCAAACTGAAAGGAGTGCCCGTTGTGACGAATCCGAATTTTGTGTTCTTCAAAGGCCGCATCATTCCTTATTCAGAGGCAAAGGTGGGTGTATTGACTCACGCCCTGAATTATGGAACTGCGGTTTTCGGTGGCCTGCGCGGCTACTGGAACGACGACGAGAAACAGCTTTTCATATTCCGGCCGCACGATCATTTCCGCCGGTTTTTGCAGTCAGGAAAACTCCTATGCATGGAACTTCCTTACTCGCATGAAGAACTTGTCGGCCATCTCGTCGATCTCCTACGCACGGAGAACCTAAAAGAGGATTGCTACGTTCGCCCCCTGGCCTTCTACGGGGACGAGATCATCGGCGTTCGGCTTCACGACTTGAATCCCGAGCTTTCGATGGTGGCCCTGCCGTTCGGCCATTACAACGCGAACGAAGACAACATGCACGTCACCATCTCGGCATGGCGCCGTGTTGACGATAACGTCATTCCGGCGCGGGGCAAGATTGCGGGCGCGTATGTGAATTCGGCGTTTGCCAAGACCGATGCGCTGCGCGCGGGCTTCGATGAAGCAATCGTGCTGAGTGACGAAGGCCATATTTCGGAAGGTTCGGCCGCGAACATCTTCCTGTTGCGAAACGGCGTGTTAGCCACGCCCCCCATCACGGAGAACGTCCTTGAAGGGATCACCCGGCGGACAGTAATCCAGCTGGTTCGCGACGAAATGAAGATGGAAGTCCAGGAGCGCCAGATCGACAGGACGGAGCTATATCTGTCCGACGAGGCATTCTTCTGCGGAACCGGAGTCCAGATCAGCGCCATTACACGCGTCGATCATCGCCTTGTTGGAACCGGCGTCATGGGCGATGTCGTTACCCGGCTCCGGAAGATGTTTTTCGACGTCGTGCGTGGCCGGAACCCGAAGTATCGTGACTGGTGCTACCCGGTCTACGAGGCGGGCAAGGCTAAGAAGACGGAAGACCGAACAACACTCAAAGTCAGCTGAAAAGCTGTGGGCGCGGGGCTTCAGCTTCGCGCCCACAGACAACCCCCCAATGACCCAACTTCGAATTGAATCCGCCACCGCAAACGACATACCGGTCGTCCTTTCCTTTATTCGCCAGCTCGCCGAATACGAGCGGCTTTCCCATGCCTTTGCCGCCAGCGAAGAGCTTCTGCGCGAATCCCTTTTCGGCAAGAACCGCGGCGCTGAAGTGATCCTTGGTTACCATGAAGATTCGCCCGTCGCGTTTGCGGTGTTTTTTCAGAATTTCTCCACATTCCTGGCCCGGCCGGGCATGTATCTCGAAGACCTGTTTGTGATTCCGGAAGTGCGGGGCAGGGGATTCGGTCGCCAGATGCTCGCGCACATTGCGCAGCTTGCGCACTTACGGCAATGTGGCAGGCTGGAATGGTCGGTGCTGGACTGGAACGAGCCCGCCATCCGGTTCTACAAGAGTCTCGGCGCCGTTCCAATGGACGAGTGGACCGTGTTTCGAGTGACCGGGGAGGCCCTGGAAAAGTTGGCTGGGAAAAAAACGCCCTGAGAAAGTTTTGATCCTCGTCCACAGGTATACTCAATATCGTGGACTCGATTGACGCCTATCGCCTGATCAACTGCGACGATTCCGATTTGCCGGGCATGTTCGATGCGGCCGCATCCCTGCGAGACAGGCACAAGGGCCGCACCGTCACCTACTCGAGAAAAGTCTTTCTGCCGGTTACGAATCTCTGCCGCGACCGGTGTTCCTACTGCACCTTCCGCAAGGATCCCGACGACCCGGATGCCTGGACCATGTCCCCTCACGACATTGCCGATGTGCTCGACCGTGGCCGCGAACAGGGCTGCAAGGAAGCGCTCATGTGTCTTGGCGACAAGCCGGAGCTGGCCTTTCCGCAATATCGCGCAACTCTAAAGCAGTACGGTCACGGGACAACCGCCGAGTACGTTGCGCGAGCCTGCGAAATGGCGATCGAGCGTGGATTCCTTCCGCACACAAACGCCGGCGTCCTTACCTACGACGAAATGAAGCTCCTGAAACCCGTCAATGCCAGCCTCGGTTTGATGCTGGAAAACGTGAGCCCGCGCCTTTCGCAGAGGGGAATGCCGCATTTTTCCGCGCCCGATAAAGATCCCGAGGTTCGTTTGCGCATGCTGCGCGAGGCCGGCGAACTGTCTATCGCCTTTACAACCGGTATTCTTATCGGCATTGGCGAAACCCGCGAGGAACGCGTGGACAGCCTGATGGCGATTCGCGAGATCCACGAAACCTACGGGCACATCCAGGAAGTGATCATCCAGAATTTTCGCGCCAAGCCCGGCACCCGCATGGCGGACTCTTCCGAGCCGGATGGTCTCGAAGTTGCGCGGACGGTTGCGGTTGCGCGCCTGCTCCTCGGGGGAGAGATGAACATCCAGGCGCCGCCGAACCTGAATCCCGGCGATCACCGGTTGCTGTTGCGTGCGGGAATCAATGACTGGGGCGGAATATCGCCTGTCACTCGCGATTACATCAATCCTGAGGCGGCCTGGCCGCACATTGAGACGCTTGCCGAAACGTGTCAGGATGAAGGTTTCACGTTGACCGAGCGGTTGGCGATTTACGACGAGTACATTGATCGTCCCGGGTTTTTCCCGGCAAAGCTGCTGCCTGTTGCGGTCGCACTAGGAGCCTCGGAAGTACGATGACGCGCCAAATTCTGGATCGGGCATTGAACGGTGAAGAGATTTCCTGGCAGGACGCGCTCCATCTCTGCGAAACCTCGGGCGCGGATTTTCAGGCCGTGGTTGCGGCCGCAGACGAGCTTCGGAGGCAGCAGGTTGGCGATGTCGTGACGTATGTCATCAACCGAAACGTCAACTTCACGAATGTTTGCGTGAAGCACTGCGGGTTCTGCGCCTTCAGCCGCAACTACCGAAGCGAGCAGGGCTACTACCTGCCGTTCGAAGAGATTATCCGGCGTGTGCGCGAAGCTGCGGACATGGGCGCCACCGAGGTCTGCATGCA
>CAMAWS010000409.1 GCA_945861845.1 Candidatus Sulfopaludibacter sp. SbA3
ATGAAGGAATTCTGGCTCGGCTCGACCGATGGCGGCGCGGCGAAATTGACGGAGCTCATCACGTTACCCTCCCTCAACATTCGCGGCATGGCCAGCTCGCGGATTGGGGCGCAGGCTTCCAACGTGATTCCATCGACCGCTTCGGCGACCATGGATGTCCGCCTGGTGAAAGGCATGGACCCGCGCCGCACCGCCGAGCGCGTGATCGATCACGTTCGCAAGCAAGGCTTCCACGTCGTGGACTCTGAACCCAGCGCCGCAGTGCGCATGGCTCATCCTAAAGTGGCGATGATCCCGCGCCCGGACGGCATCGCCGCCACGCGCACGCCCATGGACCTGCCGATTTCGCAAGAAGTCATCCGCACCGTGGAAAGCGCGCGCGGACCCACTGTTAAGATTCCAAACATGGGCGGAGGCCTCCCGCTGACCAGCATTGAGCGCCCTTTAGGCACGCGCACCATCGTGATTCCCATGGGCAATCACGACAATAATCAACACAGCTACAACGAGAATCTAAGGTTACAGAACCTGTGGGATGGAATCGAGCTGATGGCCGCGCTGCTGACGATGTGACAGGTTCCCCACCGTCCCCACGGCCCCCAGAGCCCCCCCCTTGCCGATGAGAGTGTCCCAAGTTTCCGCGGGCGCACCGCCGCCCGAGCGGGAAGGCGTCATCCCCTAGCTAACGCCCACGCGTATCTGGATCCCGCAACCGGCAGCATCGTCTTGCAGGTCGTGATCGGCGGGTTCGTCACGGTGCTTGCAACTTTGCGGTTGTACTGGGGAAAACTGCGGGGAAAGCCTCTTGCCCGGAGAGGTGACTCCGAGCGCCGGTCTGAGACGAATCCATGAATTCAGCCGCTCGCTGCCTTAATTAGTCCGCTTCGCGGGGAAGAATGGCCTGATCGATTGACGGGCCACCCTGCTTGCATCCACCGTCTTGGACTTCTGCCTTGCTTGGCCGCTTAGCGGCTTTCCCGTGCCAGCCCGCACTCTAATCCCAGGCGTGCTGTAATTTGCGCTCATCGCAGCGTGTTCGCTCTCCCGCTGCGCCGCGCCGAGCGAATCAAAGCCTCAAGCTATCTGGGGGAGGCTTGGTCGTCGAAGGTACCCTTCAACGGAATCTCCAGGGGCTTGGCGTCCGTGGCGTCGGTCCCCACAGACAATTTGGCCAAGTAATTGTCGCGCGGTTTTTCGGGGGTAAAACGAATGCTGATACTGCACGCGCCTCCGGGCGCGATTGTTTTGCCAGAACAGAAATCTCTCACCACGGAAAAAGCTTTGTCTCCGATCATTTTCGGTGGCCTGATTGTTCGCTTCGCCGCTCCTGTGTTGAAGATCGAAATCGATTTGGTCACCTCCATCTTCACGGCGCTTTCTCCTGTCGTCGTGTTGGGTCCGTCGATGTTAACTCTGACTGAGAATTCGAGTAGTGTGGGTGTGGCTCGAAGGCCTGGCGCCAGTCCACCGCGGACACCAGGTCCGCCGCCGACACCAGGTCCGCCGCCGACACCAGGTCCGCCACCGACACCAGGTCCGCCGCCGACACCAGGCCCTTGTTGTTGGGTACTGTTGGCCCTATTGACGAGGATGGAACCGGGCTGAGCCGGCCTGAACACTACCGCAAAGGCTCCCGCCAGCGCGAGCCACACGATTGCGCGCGACACCGCAACCCTGTGAGGTAGCCGAGGTAGCCAAGGGCGGCGGTCAGGCGGCAGTTTGAACAGCAGGTCTATACGGCTCATGGATCCGCTCAGGACGTGCCGGCTGTCGAGCTTTTTTGTTTCTCTTTGTCATCCAACGTCAGCGTTCCGGTAACCTCCACCGGTTTATCTTTCACTTCTACCCCAACCGACTTCAAAAACCCTCTGAAGCCGTCCGCTCCGCCCACTAACACCATGACCGTGAACAGCCCATCGAACCATGAAGGACGCACCGAAAAGCCCAGCGACGTCAGCACTCGCAGGTCTTTTACAATAATCACTACGATTGTGGCCAACACCCCAGCGAGTCCGTAATGGATCAGTCTCTCAATACGCTCGGCGTGAGCATCGGCACGAGGCGGCCAGAAGAATGGAAGCAGGAACATGAGAATATTCACGATCCGGTCGATCGTGAATGCATAAATCATGATAAAAGCGATCGAGTGGATAGCAGGGTTGTTCATACACAAATCCTCGCGACTCCCGCTCGTTTGATGTCAGGAGCAAAACCGTCTGATCGTAATTTCATGGATTCACCTGCGAGGGTCAAATTGTAGCATTTTTGAAACACAGAGAACGGCATAGGACCCGGCACACAGGACCCGGCGAAAAACCTTGCCGCATTTTGGAACTCTCCAAGATTCGTAAGCGCTCTGAAAGACCGGCTCCCCGTGGTGGCCAGAAGAGCTTGCCGCTTCCGGTCCACATCACTCATTCGTTCGCGTTCAGGTTATCGTTGGATAGTTAGAAGGTGAAGTTCAACTTTTCGATCACGGTTTTAAGGTTCCATTGTGGAACCATATCACAGAAAAACGCGGGAGGAAGAGCATGGTTCAAGATCTAAGGCGCTCATTTTTTGCGCTGCTGACAGGGTTGCTTCTGTGGAGCGGCTGCGCGTTCGCGCAGAACAATGCTGACGTATCGGTTAATGTGAACATTTCCGCGGAAGAGATTGCGAATCGAGTGATAAACAGGTTGGACCAGCACCTCAACGACTCGATTGATCCCAAGATCAAAGTATTGGCCGATCAAAACGAGAAGCTGATTAAAGAGATTACCGAACTCAAACAGATTCTAAAAAACAATGCCGACTCTGTGTCAGTCGTCGAGCGCATGTACAGTGCGCTGGTCGAGCAGATCTCAGGGTTGCGGAATGAACTGACGGAGAGCACCGCGCGCGCCGACGCCCGTCGCGCGGCTGATCGCCTGGCCGAAGCCCAACGTATGTTGAACGGGTTACGCCAGCAATCTTCCGTCTCGCAGTTGGATGCGCTCTCCCAACGTGTGGATCAGCTCGTGGAGCAGCAACGGCAATTCGAGAGCCGCCTGAGCCAGGCTTTCGGTGGCGATCAGGCAGTCCGCAACGGCCAGCCTTCGGGTAACCCGCAAGTCGGCAATCAGCCGGGCAACCAGCAGCGTCCCGGCATCGCGCAGCAGCGTGCTCTCGCAGAGGAGAAGGACAAGATGGCGAACGAGCTCGATAAACTCGAGCGTGACATGCAGAACGCCGCTCGCCAGCAGCAGAACGAAACCAGGATCGACTCCCAAAAAGACAAACGATTCCAGTTGCTGGGCGTGAATGCGGGATCGAACGCCCGGGGCGACTTCACGTTTACCGGCAAAGGCCGGTACTTCGCGCCGTTCGGCGGCCGGTTCGCGCTGCAATCGGAAGCAGAGTATTTCTATAACCGCGATTACGCGAACATCGCGAGGCGGGAGGGGCAGTTCGACATCGGACTGGTGGACCGGCTGGGACGGCGCGTGCAGGCCGGGTTATTCAGCAGCTTCAAGTACGTCAGCTTACCGGAGCAGCAGAGCGGAGCGGGCTTGGCACAGGGCGCCTTCACCCTGGACTATCTGTTTTCGCGGGGCCGCGTGGGCGCGTTCTGAACCAAGGCGTTCATCAACGAAGCAATCGTGAACCGCATGGCCAGGCCCGTCAACTTCACCATGGAAACGTATTTGCGCGCCGTGGACCAGGCCGGAGCCA
>CAMAWS010000410.1 GCA_945861845.1 Candidatus Sulfopaludibacter sp. SbA3
CCGTCCTGATGGCGCAGGGACACGATGCCGAGGCGCTGCGCAAACTGGAAGAGGGACTTGAGATCAACGACGAGATCCGCAACAACAGGAGCATTGTGGAAGCGCTCCAGAGAATCGCCGAGATCCGCATGCGGTCCAACGAGTACGAATTGGCGCTGGCCGCCAGTTCCCGCGGTGTCGAAATCGCCGATTACACCCGCGCGCTGCCTCAGCAATCCGAGATGTACGACGTGATAGGCAGGGTTTACCAGGGCCTGAACCGCTGGGAAGAAGCGGAGAATGCCTTCCACAAATCGATTGTTGCCGTTGAAGAACTCCAGGAACTTGTGGCCGGAGATGCCGAACAACAGGAAGCATTTCTTGAAAAACGGAACCAGCCCTACAAGAACATGGTCGGCCTCCTCGTCGCCCGCAAGCGTCCTGACGAAGCTTTCCAGTTTGCCGAACGCGAAAAGGCGCGCGTCCTGTTGAACATGATGCAGCGCGACCGCGTCCAGGTCTCGAAGGAACTCACGGATGCCGAGCGCGAAGGCGAACGAAATCTTCAGTCTCAAATCGCGTGGGTGAATACGGAACTTTCCAGACTCAACCCACCCTCCGACGCGACTGCCGGCCGGGCTCGCGAGTTGAAGGTCCGGCTCGACCAGGCGCGCCTGCAACTGAGCGCTTTTCAAACGAGTCTTTACGCCGCGCACCCGGTATTGCAAACTCAACGAAGCTCGACACCTGCAATTTCACTGCCGGAAACCAGGGACCTGTTGTCGGATGACGAGACGGTATTGCTCGAATACGCGGTCAACGAGGCTCGAACGTTCCTGTTCGCCATCCGTTCACGAAACGGCAAACCGGAGTTGAACGCATTCACCATCGAGATCGGCCGCGAAGAGCTGAGCAAGCGGGTGTTGAGCTTCCAGGACAAGATCGCCACGCGCGATCTCGACTATCGCGGCGCGAGCGTGGCGCTATACAAGTTGTTGCTGGAGCCCGCAAAGGCGCAACTGGCGGGCGCCAAAACCATCGTCATCGTTCCCGACCAATCGCTTTGGCAGCTCCCGTTTCATGCGCTCTCGAACTCAGCGCAGCGCTATATGATCGAAGACCATGCCATCTTCCTGTCACCATCCCTTACGTTCCTGCGTGAAATCCAGCGCCGCGGAAGTTCCGTCACGCGGACTCCCCGGCTGTTCGCCATGGCCGATCCAGGGAAAGGCGCTGCAGGCCTGGCCAACGCCGACCGCGAGGCCCGCGTGTTGGCGGATGTGTACGGAAAGACATCGAGCAAGGTTTATACCCAGTCGGCGGCACGTGAGCACACGGCGAAAACGGAAACGGCGGATTTCGACGTCGTCCACTTCGCGACGCATGGCGTGTTCGACGACAAACATCCGATGTATTCCCACCTCGTCCTTGCCAGTTCCGGCGACGACCCGCTGGATGACGGCCTGCTCGAGGCCCGCGAAATGATGAGCATGAATCTGAAGGCAGCGGTCGTCGTCCTGTCGGCCTGCGAGACAGCGCGAGGCCGGGTCGGTGGCGGTGAGGGCTTGATCGGAATGATGTGGGCGCTCTTTATTGCCGGAAGCCCGACTACCGTTGCCAGCCAGTGGAAAGTCGACTCTGCAGGAACCTCAGATCTGATGATTCGCTTTCACCAGAAACTCCGGATCCATCTCACCGATGCCTCGTCTGTTCAAAGTAAAGCCATGGCGCTGCAGAGCGCTGCGCTGAGTGTGATGCGCAAGCCGGAATACCGGCATCCATTTTATTGGGCGGGTTTCGTGATGGTTGGGAACGGATTTTAGATCGGGGGTGTCTGTCCCCTAACTCCTCCGGCAATGAGAATTGGGAAGTGAACACTGAGCATTGAAAAGTTGACAGATGAGTCAATGGGTCATTGACTCACGGCGCAATTCTCATAACTCAATTCCCAATTCTCATTAATTCTCCCCTTCCTTTCGCATTGAGTCGTAGTGGAGGGATACCGTACCATCCAAAGCTCCAGTTTTGGAGTTCACTATGACTAAGACCAACGCAGACCACAGCCTCGGTGTTTCCGAATCGCAGCGGTATCTTCCATACCTCATTTTGCTGTTCGTCGGGAGCGGGTGTGCAGCGCTCATCTATGAAATTGTCTGGTTCCACTTGTTGGAACTGGTCATCGGCTCCTCGTCAATTTCCCTGGGTGTTTTATTGGGAACCTTCATGGGCGGAATGTGCCTGGGCAGTTTCCTGCTGCCTCGATTCATTCCAGACAAGCACCACCCATTGCGAGTGTACGCATTCCTGGAGTTGGGCATTGCGGCGGTCGGACTTATCGTTCTGTTCGCGATGCCGCTGGTGGGCACGGTATACGTCGGTATTGGAGGGTCCGGCTTTGTCAGCATCCTGCTGCGCGGCATTATTGCGGGACTGTGTCTTCTTCCGCCGACATTGATGATGGGCGCCACTCTTCCTGCCATCGCCCGGTGGGTGGAGACAACACCGAGGGGCGTCGCCTGGCTGGGCTTCTTCTACGGCGGGAATATTGGCGGCGCGGTCATAGGAAGCCTCCTCGCGGGTTATTACCTGCTCCGCGTTTACGATGTCTGGATTGCGACGTTTGCCGCTGTCGCCATCAATGTAACAGTGGCGCTGCTGAGCCTGGCTATTGCCAGGGCCACACCGTACACACCGGCGCCGGTCTTAGAAAGCAACGCCCGCGCCCCGCGCGGCTCTTGGTCGGTTTACGTTGCGATCGCGCTGTCTGGAATGACGGCTCTCGCGTCGGAGGTAATCTGGACGCGCCTGCTCACGCTGCTGATCGGCGCAACGGTCTACGCATTTTCACTCATCCTGTCGGTGTTCCTCTTCGGCCTGGGCATTGGCAGCAGCATTGGTTCGGCGCTTGCCGCCAGGATTGCGCGTCCGCGCATTGCGCTCGCATGGTGCCAGTTGCTGTTGTGCGTCGGAATACTCTGGACCGCCTACGTTCTTAATGTCTCCCTGCCATTCTGGCCGGTCGACGTGTTGCTGCCCAGCACGCCCTGGCTCACCTTCCAGCTCAACCTGGTCCGATGTCTGTGGGCGGCATTGATTCCGGCGATCCTGTGGGGAGCGAGTTTTCCGCTTGCGCTGGCGGCAGTTGCAACTCGCGGACAGGATCCGGCGCGGCTGGTTGGCGGAGTTTACGCGGCGAATACCGTGGGCGCCATCGTCGGAGCGCTTAGTGCAAGCCTGTTGCTGGTGGCGTGGCTTGGAAGCCAGGCGTCACAGCAAGTGCTGGTCATTGTCTCGGGCGTTTCGGCGCTGATGGCCGCCCTGCCCATTCTCATATCGAAGGACGGGCAGAAGACGAAGCTCGAGCCGGTAACCGTGATCCTGGTTGCAGCCGCCGCGGTCTGGGTGGTTCTTCTTGTGCGGGCGGTTCCACCAATGCAGGAGCGATTTGTGGAGTACGGCCGCTTTGCGCCGGTGCGCGGCGCCGGTAACACGCTTGTGTACATGGGCGAGGGAGTCAATGCCACGGTTGCGGTTTCGCGAACCACCGACGGGGTCCTGAATTATCACAATGCCGGGAAAGTGCAGGCATCGAGTCATCCTTCAGATATGCGGCTCCAGCGGATGCTGGGACATGTAACGACGATTGTTCCGAAGAATCCGCGCTCGATTCTTGTCATCGGCTGCGGCGCAGGCATAACGGCCGG
>CAMAWS010000411.1 GCA_945861845.1 Candidatus Sulfopaludibacter sp. SbA3
CGGCTTCTTCACCGACCGCGCGCATTGACTTACCACGGAAGTTTGGAACGCGTGGACCATCGTCCCCACGCTCTTCGAGGACCGACGTGCCGGAGTCGAGATCCGCGATCGCCAAATCGTCGTCGGCAGCCTCTTCAACTAACGGCTTGGCCTTTTTCGCCAGCGCCGGTGTTTTCTCCGGCTGCTCAGGCAGGTCCTTCGGCGTATCGAGCACGCGAAGCGCTTCCGTTGCCACCGAGCGAAAAATCGGCGCAGCCAGTTTGCCGCCGAACTCGGCCGCGCCGTTCAGCGTGACCACGACCGAAATCGCCGGATTTGTCACTGGCGCGAAACCCATGAACGACGAATTGTACTTGTGCGTGTATCGCTTTGCCGCCAGGTCGAAAATTTGGGCCGACCCTGTCTTTCCGCCGCTGGTCCAACCGTTCAACCGCGCCCTCGTGCCGGTTCCGTGTAGCACGACGCCTTCCATCATCTGCCGCATCGTGATGGCGGTTTCTGCTTTCAGCACCCGCTTGGGCGTGTCGGCGGAACGCTCCTGCACGGGAACTGCGCCCCGCGCGCGCCTCAACACCAATCGAGGTTTGACCAGCAATCCGCCGTTCGCCACTACCGACACCGCTTGTGCCAGTTGCACGGTGGTGGTGCTCACTTCATGTCCCATGGCGATCGAAGCGAGCGACGTCGTACCCCAGCGCTCCACGGGCCTCACCACACCGCCGGATTCCGCCGGAAGCGGCAACCCGGCCTGCTTCCCGAATCCGAAACGTTTCACGTAGTCAAGCAGATTCTCGCGGCCCACCTTCATTCCGATCTGGACCGCGCCGATGTTGCTCGACTTCTCGAGCACCTGCGCCATCGTCAGCGAGCCGTAGCCGTTCTTCGCCTCATGAATCACTCGTCCCGGCAACCGCAGGATTCCGCCTCCGCAGTTGATCGGCGACTCCGGCGTCAGCGCCGTAGTTTCAAGGGCGGCGGCAAGCGTAATCACCTTGAACACCGATCCCGGCTCAAACGGAACCGACACCGCATGATTAAAGCGCTCCGATCCATCCATCCCAGGCTCGGGCGGCTTCGACGGGTCGAACGTGGGGTAACTGGCCATCGCCAGCACCTCGCCCGTGCGCGGGTCCATGACAACGACACTTCCGGACGTACAACGATTGGTTTCGACGGCTTCCTTCAAGTCCCTTTCGGCCGCAAACTGAATTCTCTCGTCGATCGTGAGCGTTAAGTCTTGTCCCGCTACCGGCTCCGACGAGGTTTCAGATTCGATGCCGCGCCGCTGCACGTCCGTCAGAAGCCGCGCTTTTCCGGCTCGTCCGCGGAGGTCCTTTTCAAGAGACAGTTCGATGCCGGCGTTGCCTTTTTCTTCGTGATCGACCGCCCCGAGCAGGTGTGCCGCGAGCGAACCCTTTGGGTAGTAACGGTGAGATTCGATCTGAAACTCGATCCATTCCAGACGCAGGCTGCGCAACCGTTCCGATTCGGTGCGGCTGATCTTGCGTTTGATCCAGAGAAAGCCGCGCTCGTTGTCGAGTGCGTTTTGAAGCTTCTGAAAAGTTTCGGCCCTGTCGAGGCTCAGGATTGGCGCGAGAATATCGGCGGCGATCTCAAGGTCCGGAAGCCGGAGAGGGTTGACGAAGACAGAGTCCACGGGCGCGCTCATGGCGAGCGGCTGGCCGTTCCTGTCCCAGATCGATCCTCTCGGTGCGGGAAGAGCCACAAGATGCCTTTGCTGATGCGTGGCAAGCGCGGCGTACTTTTCGTGAGAGAGCACCTGAAGCTTAATGATCTTGGCGAAGATCACTCCGGCCCAGATGAGCAGTGCAACGGCAAGCCATGTCAGCCGCCGGATCGCATCGGCTCTCGCTGGGATCGCGTATGTGCGAGTCGGACGATCCACGCCGTCTGTCTCCTTTTACTTCACCGTGTTTAGGGCCACCGAAGCGTTGGGTGCGCCGTCCATGTGAACGATCTGACCAGCCGAGGGCTGTTGCATCGAGCGCTGTCGCGCCAATTCCTCCAACCGTGCCGGACTGACCAACGTGGCCTCCTCCACTTCCAAACGCCGTCGCTCGTCGAGCAGCCTCTGCTGTTCCCCCTTGAGCGACTGCACCTGATATCCGGCCAATATCGTGGCCACGCTTGGCGCGAGCATGCTCACCAGCGCTACCGTGAGAACGCACGCCGCGCCGATCGCGGACCAGCAACGGCCTCTCGCTTCAGGATCGGCCTGCCGCACGACGCGGCTGTTGTCGATTCGCTTCCTGTAGAGGTACAGATCTTCATTCGGCATCGCCCGCAACCGGTTCGGATTCTGCCTCTTGGCCACCACCTCTTGCGGAGCTTCCCTGGCCTGCGCCTGCAGGAACCCCCATCCCCTGATTCCCGATATCGTTGCCATGTTCTGTTCCTTTTCCGTTTACGCCGCTTCCAGTGCACGCAGCTTCGCGCTTCTCGAAGCCGCGTTCAAATTGATCTCCGCTTCGGACGGCTGCAACGGACGCTTCGTCAGAATCGTCCCTTTTCCCTGCCGCTCAAGCTCCCGGAACCGCTCCTTCACCTTCCTGTCTTCGAGCGACATGAAGCTGATCACAACCATCCGCCCGCCCGGCTTCAACATCCCCGGCCCGCTTTCGAGCAGGCTATCCAGCTCTTCCTGTTCCCGATTGACCGCCATCCTGAGCGCCATGAAGGTCCTGGTGGCAGGGTGCAAACGGCCCGTACGGGGCACGGCCATCGCCACTACACCGGCAAGGTGCAGTGTGCTCCGGATGGGCCGTGCCCGCACGATTGCTCTGGCTATTCTGCGCGCCCTCCTTTCCTCACCCAGCCTGTAGATCAGGTTGGCAAGGTCCTTTTCATCGCTAAAATTGACCAATTCGCCCGCCGTCGTTCCGGTGGTTTGATCCATCCTCATATCAACGGGTCCATCGGCCAAGATCGAGAAGCCTCGCGAAGGCTCCGTCAACTGATACCGGCTCACCCCCAGATCCGCAAGCAATCCGTCTGCTTTTTCGCCGGGTTCGAGCGCTTTCGCGAGTCTTGAAAATTCGTACTGTGTGTACCTTATATGTGAGGCCCACTCCGACGTGTTCGCTTCCGTCAGCGCCAGGGACTCCCGGTCCCGGTCGTTCGATATCAACTCCCCCGTCTGTAGCCGCCGCGCTATCTCGGCCGAGTGTCCCCCCATCCCCGCCGTCGCGTCCACGTAGAGCCCGCCGGGGCGGATCGCAAGCTGCTCCAGCACTTCCGCGGTCATTACGGGTACGTGCCTGACTGGTTCCGTCATGGCTATTGCATTCCAGCTCTGAACAGAGCATCGGCGTCCTCTTTCGCGTTCCTCGCGGGATCGTTCTTTCGGCTTTGGTACACTCGTTCGTTCAGGATCTCGATGTGACCCTTGAACGCGCGGAGCTTCACATTTTGGTTTTCAATCTCAAGTAAGCGCCTCAATTCAACGGGCAGCAGGATGCGCCCTTGCGCGTCCATTTCGGAGTCGGCGCCGTACTCATCTGCTAGAAAGGAAACCCGCGCAGCCCTGGCGGGATCCGGCAGATCATTAAATAGCTTGCGATTTACTCGCCAAACTGCTATAGAAGCCGATGTCAGGATGCAACTCACCGGGATCTGCCCATCCGCTACATCCAGATGCAGCTTTTACCCGATCCAGGTCTC
>CAMAWS010000412.1 GCA_945861845.1 Candidatus Sulfopaludibacter sp. SbA3
TCCTCATTGACGGGCCGGTTATCACGATGATCGGAGCGAACCTCGGCGAAGTGGTTGGCCAGGTGGATCGCACGATTGATGCGGCCGGAAAGCTCGTCATCCCCGGCGGCATCGATCCGCACACCCACATGGACCTGCCTTTCGGCGGGACCTCCTCGTCCGACGACTTCGAAACCGGCACGCGCGCCGCGGCCTTTGGCGGGACCACGACGATCATCGACTTCGCCGTGCAGTACCGCGGACAGGCGCTGAATGAAGCCCTGGACGTGTGGTTCAAGAAGGCCGAGGGGAAGGCGGCGATCGACTATGGCTTCCATATGATCCTCACTGATCTTCCCGATAGCCGAATGCCGGAAATCAAGGGGCTGATCAATCAAGGCGTGACGAGCATCAAACTGTTCATGGCATATCCGGGAGTGTTTCTCGTCGACGACGGAACGATCTTCAAGGCGATGACCACGGCGAGCGAAGGCGGCGGCCTCGTCTGCATGCACGCCGAGAACGGCCTCGTCATCGACGTACTGGTTAAACGCGCTGTGGCCGAGGGGAAGACCGGACCCAAATACCACGCGTTGACGCGTCCCACGCGGGCCGAAGCCGAAGGCGTTCATCGCGCCATCGCCATCGCTGAAATGGCGAATGCGCCCGTTTATATCGTTCACCTGAGCTGCTATGACGCGCTCAGGGAAGTTCAAGCCGCCCGCGACCTGGGTTTGCCCGTCTTTGCGGAGACTTGTCCTCAGTATTTGTTCCTCGACTACAGCTATTACGAGCAGGAGGGATTCGAAGGGGCGAAATACGTCATGACGCCTCCGCTGCGGGACAGAGCCAATCAGGAGCAGCTATGGAAAGGTCTACGCGGCAATGACCTGCAGGTCATCTCCACCGATCATTGTCCGTTCTGCTTCAAAGAGCAAAAGGAACTCGGCCGCGACGACTTCAGCAAGATTCCGAACGGCGGTCCCGGCGTCGAGAACCGGATGAGCTTGATTTACGATGGCGGCGTTGTCCAAAAGCGAATCAGTTTGAACCGGTTCGTAGAGCTGACGTCCACCGCGGCTGCAAAGATCTTCGGCCTGTTTCCGAAGAAGGGCACGATCGCAGTGGGCTCCGACGCCGACATCGTGATTTTCAATCCCGATCGCGAGGAGGTCATAAGCGCCGCGACGCACCACATGCGCGTGGACTACAGCGCCTATGAGGGCCGCCGGGTCCGGGGCGTTTCCGAGATCGTTATGTCGCGTGGAAATGTGGTTGTCGAAAACGGCTCCTTTAAAGGCAGGCCGGGCGGCGGCCAATTCCTCAAGCGGAGCACGTTTTCATGAACGACTTCGTCGAGTTGAGGGAAGACGTTTCCGGCAGTCCTCTGTGGAATCGGGATCTGGCGCCCACAACGATTCGCGAGCGCACCTGGAGCACCTGGAATATAGCGGCGCTCTGGGTCGGCATGAGTGTTGTGATCACGACCTACACGCTCGCCGGCGGTTTTATCGAGGCAGGGATGAACTGGTGGCAGGCAATGATCACGATCCTTCTCGGCAATACGATCGTTCTCATTCCGATGATGCTGAATGCCCATGCGGGCACGAAATACGGCGTTTCGTTTCCGATACTATGCCGCGCTTCGTTCGGCACCAAGGGAGCGAACATACCGGCGATGCTGCGCGCTATCGTTGCCTGCGGATGGTTCGGCATTCAGACCTGGATTGGCGGACAGGCGCTCGACGCCCTGTTCGGGGCGATGTCTTCGTCCTGGACAAACCTGGGTATTCACTTGTGGATTGCCTTTTTCCTGTTCTGGGGAATTCAGGTCGTCATCATCATCAAAGGCGTCGAAGGAATTAAGCACCTCGAAACGTGGTCCGCTCCCTTGTTGCTGGGTGGAGGACTCATCCTGCTGGTCTGGGCCGCAACGGAAGCGGGAGGGCTCGGCCTGGTCCTCGAACGATCGTCGGCGCTGCAACTGCGGAAGAATTCCTTCTGGTCGATCTTTCCTGGCGCGCTGACGGCGTCCATCGGTTACTGGGCAACGTTGAGCTTGAACATTCCGGACTTCACACGTTATGCGCGCTCTCAGCGCTCTCAGATGATTGGGCAGGCGCTCGGTTTGCCCCTCACGATGACGGCGTTTGCATTCATTGGCGTCGCCGTCACCAGCGCCACGCTGCTTATCTACGGCGTCGCTATTCCGAATCCCGTCGACCTGGTGGCAAAATTTGACAACGTGGCGGTGATCCTGTTTGCCACTGCCGTGATCATGACTGCACAGCTCACCACAAATCTGGCGGCCAACGTCGTGTCGCCGTCGAATGATTTCTCACATCTCAGCCCGCGCCGTATCTCGTACGTCACCGGCGGCATGATCACCGCCGTTATCGGCGTTCTGATGATGCCGTGGAAGCTGATGGAATCGATGGGCGCATACATCTTCACGTGGCTTGTCGGCTACTCGGGATTGATGGGGGCGATCGCGGGAATCCTGATTTGCGATTACTGGATACTGCGCAGGCAGCACCTGGACCTGGCCGCCCTGTTCGACCCGAAGGGCCAATATGCGTATTCAAACGGAATCAATTATCGCGCAGTTATCGTGCTGATACTTGCCATTGCGCCCGTTGTTCCCGGATTCCTTCACGCCGCCGTCACTCCGGGCGGCCAGGTCGCCCAGCCGGGTTTTTTCGACACGCTTTATATCTATGCGTGGTTCGTCACTTTTGCCCTGGGTTTTGTACTCTATTTTGCCGCGATGAAAGGAGAACCGCAGCATGCCCCGTAATGTTCGGTGCGGGTTGATTCAGGCGGCGTGCACCACGCCCACAACGGAATCCCTCGAGACGATCCGGAACGAGTCGGTGGAGAAGCACCTCAAGCTGATTGCCGATGCCGCCGCTAAAGGCGTGAAAATCCTCTGTATGCAGGAGATCTTCACCGGGCCGTATTTCTGCGCGGAACAGTCCACGCGGTGGTACGGAATGGTGGAGAAGATTCCGGATGGCCCAACCGTCAGCGTCATGCGGGAGACGGCGAAGAGGCATGGAATCGCCCTGGTCGTTCCGATTTATGAAGAGGACATGACGGGCGTCTACTACAACACGGCCGCGGTAATCGACGCTGATGGCAAGTATCTGGGCAAATATCGCAAGCACCACATTCCCCATTGCGCTCCGGGCTTCTGGGAAAAATTCTATTTCAAGCCCGGCGACCTCGGCTATCCGGTGTTCAAGACGCAGTTCGCGGACATCGGCGTTTACATCTGCTATGACCGGCACTTCCCGGAAGGCGCACGCGTCCTGGGCTTGAACGGAGCCGAGATTGTCTTCAATCCCTCAGCGACGGTTGCGGGTTTGAGCGAGCACCTCTGGAAACTGGAGCAACCCGCGCATGCCGTGGCAAACGGCTACTTTGTCGGGGCTATCAATCGAGTCGGCCGCGAGCAACCCTGGAACATCGGTGAATTCTACGGCCAAAGCTACTTCTGCTCGCCGCGTGGCAAGATTCTTGTGGAAGGTTCCCGTGACAAAGAGGAAGTGATCGTGGCCGATCTGAACCTCGACGAAATTCAGGAAGTGCGCCAGGTGTGGCAATTCTTCCGCGACCGTCGGCCGGAATCGTACGGAGATCTGGTAAAAACCTAGTGGATTTCGGAGGTACGCTGTGGGCGCGGGG
>CAMAWS010000413.1 GCA_945861845.1 Candidatus Sulfopaludibacter sp. SbA3
GAATGCGCTTTCTCGGGTCCGACGGGATCCGTACGCTGAGTGTCGAACAGGACGTTCGCGTGAGGGACTGGACAGGCGCGCATCAATTGAAGCATGTCCATGTGCGGCGTCGCGGCAGGCGCCTGCGCAGTGGCGGCCGTCGTTTGTTCCGGACCGGCACAATTTGCAATAAGGATCAGAAGTGGAAGCAACATCAACCAACGCAGACTTCTCATTTTCATAGTTGATCTCCCCGTTTATATGGTGGTCTTTCGGCACGGATTGTGTCGATGAACTCTGGCACGATACGTGCCATTAGCGGCATGAGCCCAGCGGCGGCGTTAACGGACGCTGTATCCGTAAGAACTGTCTGTAGATTTGCGGCAGCCACCGCGCGAATGCGGAAGGATGACCGGCCTCCCGCCGGAAGCATTTTTCGACTATTAGTCATGGCAGGCCGCTGCGGGGCTCAAAGTGCCCGACAAACCGTCGCGATTTTCTGGACCGGCACGAGAGCCGTCTTGTGCCCCGCGATAAACCCGTCTGAATGTATTGCCATTTCAGAGAAATCACTCATAAGGAGAACGAACATGAAGATGAAGAGCCATCATTGGCTAGCAGTAATGTTTCCGTTAGTGCTTGCAGCCTGTGCCAGTCCGGAGCCGCCGGCAGCGCCCGAAGCGCCGGTCATCAAACCCCATGCGAACATGCTTCAGTTGATGCGCGCCTTTCCATTCCCTCACGCGAACGTCCTGTTCGACACCCAGACCAATGATCCCGAGGGACCCGACGAAAAGTCGACCATGGTGTATGGCGTCTATCGCTTTGGGGATACCAATGTGTATGCGAAATGGGCCGGCGTTGAAAGCAGCGCATTGGCGCTATCCGAAGTCGCGGGCCTCCTTCTGGTTCCGGGACGCCTTTGCGCCAATGGCCTGCCTGCACCGGTAGAGCGGGAGGACTGGAAAAAGTAGTCCCTGGACCTCGTCGAAGTGGGGGAAACCGCCTACAAGGCAGCCCAGACCAAGAATATGGATGCCATGCTCGATGTAGCGGAAAAGATCACCATCGCGTGTGCGGCCTGCCACGATGTCTATCGCGACATCGACCAGGAAGGGAAGATGCGGTGCACCGTACCGCAATAACTTGAAAAAGAGGGACAGTGAGCTAATTCCGCAGTTCAGGAATTAGCTCACTGTCCCTCTTTTTCTTTCAGTTCGAGCCCTTGTACGGTGCGAATTTCGTGTACGCATCGTCGTAACCAACGTTGTAGCCGTCGTAGAAGATCGTGTCGTACCAGGCTGCCGGCACATATTTCTTCAGGGGCAGTTCTCGCGTCTCCCTGCCGACCAGCGGCGAGCCGATTTTGAAGGGACCTTTCACTCCTACGTAAACGTCGCCGGCGTCCTTCATGAGCAGGTTGTATGTGTCAACCTTTGCCAGGACGTGGAAGTACAGGTCGTTCAAGAGTTCCTGATACTTGTTCAATGGTCTGCGGAAAGTCTCCTTCGCTGCCTCCCACGAGCCCGACCTTTCAGCCGCTATCGGTTCCTGGAGCATCCAGAAGGTCTTTATCTGCATCAGGAGTTTCTCGATTTCCACGGACGTCTTCTCGAGTTGCTGAATGTTGGCCACGATCTCCTGCGCGTCGACGTCCTTGACGTCTACAAGGTGAGACGAAGTGAAATCCATGCTTTCGACGGCAAGGATATCGAATGTCCGGGTTTCCTCACCGACCTGGACCATGACCTGACCGGCTGCAACTTTCTTGATCACGCCTTCGATTGTTGTGCCGTCATTCAGATAGACGATATCGGCATTGGCGCTGGTGCCTAGAAGAACCATGAGACTCAGCAGGAATATTCTCAATTTCATAGGACCTCCTTAACATTCCGCGGTTTCAGGAGCATTTCCCGTGCCTATCGTGCCCCTTTCTGCGTCAATGGACATGCTGTCTGAGAAGCCTTGCCCGCTCCACTGCCGTGGTGCATTCATCCAGCCTTGGAAACAAAATGGTTTCCTCCCTCATAGCGTGATGGCTGAACAGCCCCTTGAACATTGTCTCCCGGTCAAAGATCGCCAGGATTTCGCCGGCAAGATCGGGCGAACCGTAGAGCCTGGCGGTTAGTTCCGTCAATTTGTCCGTAAACTCCCGCAACTTGGCGTGTTCCGCTTGAAAAAGTTTCAAAGTTCCACCCTCGGTTTCGGCCTGTCTTTCGACGTAGAGCGGCAGCAAGACGTCTTCTTCGTATCGGATATGACGATCAAGTGCGTCTTGAAATCTTGTCAACAATCCGAGGGCGGCGTCGATATCCCGGGCCAGGAGCGCGCGCTGGTGGCTGTTGAACACATTCTCCAGTTCCTTGTGATCCTTCAGGACGAAGGTCAGTGAGTGACTACCCGGCTTGCTCATAAGAACCTCCGATTTCAGCCTCCGCACGTCTGATTCCGGTTTGGCTCGACACCTGCAATAACGAGAGCCTCGGATGTGAGGTGACACATGATTGCCCAACCTGATCGTCCGATTGTTCTCGAACCGGAAAGAAAGTGTCCGGAAGTCCTCGATTTCGAAACCAAGCTTCGCGGCAGAGTCGTCGGCCAGGCCGAGGCTGTATCCCAGTTGGAGGTCGTGTATCAGTCCGTGCTGGCGGGGATGGCTATTCCCGGGCGGCCGCTTGCAAACCTCCTGTTCCTGGGACCGACGGGAAGCGGCAAGACCCACCTGGTGGAGGCAGCCGCCGAAATATTGTTTGGACGCCCGAACGCATTCGTAAAGATCGACTGCGCGGAGTTTCAGCACAGCCATGAGATCGCGAAGATCCTCGGATCGCCTCCGGGCTACATCGGGCACCATGAAACGCAACCGGTAATCACCCAGGAAGTCATCGACAGCTTTCACACGGACAAGCTGAAAATGGCATTCGTGCTCTTCGACGAAATCGAGAAGGCCAGCGACGCCCTGTGGCAACTTTTATTGGGAATTCTGGAAAAGGGCAGCCTCACGCTGGGCGACAACCGCAAAGTGGATCTGTCGCGGACGGTAATTTTCATGACGTCCAACCTCGGCACATCGGAAATGACCCGGGCCGCGGCGGGTGGAATCGGATTCGCCCCGCCAGCCGCCGATGCGGGGGATCGAGCCGATGAGAAGATCTATCGGATTGCGGTTGAGGCCGCGAAGCGCCGCTTTTCACCGGAATTCATGAACCGCATCGGCAAGGTCATCGTGTTCAAGAGCCTGAGCCGCCCGCAACTCACAGAGGTCCTGAGCCTGGAGTTGGGATTCGTACAGGAGAGGATCAAAACAACCGCCCCCGAGAATGGTTTCGTCGTGAACTACACCCAGTCCGCCAGGGACTTCCTGCTCAGTGAGGGCACCGATCTCAGGTATGGCGCCCGGCACCTCAAGCGGGCCATCGAATCACATGTGGTCTTCGCACTGTCGGGACTCATGGCCAGCAGCCAGATTGCTCCCGGGGATTTGATCACCATCGAGCATGAGCGGGATAAATCCGGCCTGACATTTACGAAGCTTCAGCGTGCCGCCCCGGATGAACCGGGCAGCTCAAATGTGACCAGTTGCGCCAGGCAGGTTTCCGGCGCCGGCAATGCGCCATATTTCTGCGCTTCCGCCAGCAGTTTCCGAAGGTGACTCTCAGTGTCTGAGAAATTCCCGGTCCGGCCGGT
>CAMAWS010000414.1 GCA_945861845.1 Candidatus Sulfopaludibacter sp. SbA3
AAGCTATACGATCAGCGCAGAGCTGCCTGGTTTTCGGACTCAGGCTTACAACAATGTTTCGCTTGGAGTTTCGCAGCAGGTGCGGCTGAACTTTACGCTGCAGGTGGGCAGCGTCGCGCAGGCGGTGGAAGTGAGTGTGGAAGCCGACACGGCGATCGCCACCACGTCGGCGTCTGTGGGCACCGTGCTGCCCGAATACAGGGTGCGCGATCTTCCGCTGGGAGGCCGCAATGTGATGGATCTGCTGGGGGCGACGGCCGGTGCCGGACCTACGGAAGGAAATACGGACGGCTACTTTGCCGGTGGGCGGCTCACCATGGTGAACACCACGCGAGACGGCTTCATCGTTTCCGACGGGCGGTACAACTTCGGCGCATTTTCAGCCACGTTTACGAGTCCGGACCTGGTTGAGGAAGTTCGCGTTATTACTGCTCCGGTCGATGCGGAATCGGGCCGCGGCTCCGGGCAGGTGCAGATGGTGACGCGCTCGGGAACCAATCAGTTCCGCGGCAGCGCATTCTGGACAAACCGCAACTCGGCGCTGGATGCTGCCAACTGGTTCAACAACTTTAGTGGTGTAAAGAAGGACTATGAAAACCGGAACCAGTTTGGCGTTCGGCTGGCCGGGCCGATCATCCGGAACAAGACGTTCTTCTTCTTCCTTATAGATGAACAGCGCTACATCAAACGCCAGACTTTCGTTGGCAATGTCCTGACCGAACAGGCGCGGCAGGGAATCTTCAGGTTTTTTCCGGGAGTCGACAGCCAGAACGCGACACAGAATAACCAGACCGTCGACCGGAGCGGCAATCCGGTGAGACCCGGAAATGCGACTGGCGCCCTGCAGCAATTCAGCGTGTTCAATCGCGATGCCTTCCGGCCGGGCTACGATCCGAGTGGCTATATGCAAAGGGTCTTCCTGGCGCGGATGCCGGCGGCGAACGATTACACCATTGGCGACGGCCTCAATACGGCAGGCCACCGGTGGGTGCGCCGCATCGACGGGTTGCAGATAAACCAGGGAAACGGATCCGACATTAACCGCGACAATTTCAACTTGAGGCTTGACCATAACTTCAATGCGAGTCACAAGCTCAGCTTCAACTATTCGTGGGAGCGCACACTGAACACGGCCGAAAATTCGGGCATTCCCGCGTGGCCGGGCGGCTTCTACGGGGATAACTACACATTCCCCCGCGTGGCTAACGTCTCCCTTGTATCGACGCTGTCGCCCACCGTTGTCAACGAGCTCCGAATCGGATATCGCCGGTCGGCGCAAGACAGTTGGGAGCCTTTCTACGCCGGAAGAAAGATCGATGAGAGCGAGGAATTCGCCGCGAAAGGGAAGGAGGCATTCGATCTGCTTCCCAAGTACAACGGCATTCCGTTGAAGGTGAACACCACGCTGTTCACGAACAACTTCATGTTGTGGAATGGCCAGGAGGCCGGCACGCGGACGCAGAGAAGTCCGCTCTACCAATATGCGGATACGATCAGTTTGAGCAAGGGCGCTCACGCATACAAGGTTGGGGGTGAAGTGCGTTTTTCCAGCACCCAGGCGGGCAACGATACCGGCATCACGCCGCACGCGAGACTCGGCGCTGGCGGCGTGCCGGTACAGGGTATCGACAACATCGCCATACCCGGCCTGACCGGCAACAATCAGACGACGGCGCGAAACCTGTTGACCGATCTTGCAGGCTCCATCGACACGGTCATCCAATCGTTGGACATCCGGGATCCCAAGGACCTGGTATGGCGCGGCTACAAAGATGGCTACAAATTCAGGATGCGCAATTGGAACGGGAGACAGTTCAGCTGGTTCGTGAAGGATACCTGGAAGGTCAGTCCGGCAGTAACGCTCAACATGGGAATCCACTACGACTATTTTGGCGTGCCCTGGTCACCTTCCGGAATTGCCGGAAAAGCTGTTGGCGGGCCGGTGGGATTGTGTGGGCTGTCGTGCGGCGCCCCGACAACGGTGGAGTATGTTGGCAAGAACTCACCCAATCCGGACAAACAGGTCTGGAACGACGACTACAACAACTTCGCCCCATCCTTCGGACTGAGCTGGTCGCTGCCGTGGTTCGGAAAAGACAAAACCGTGGTTCGGGCCGGCTATGGGTGGAGCTATCCCGGTGATCCGATGGTTGGAATCAATGACGGAATCCATCGAATCGCAGGCGCGGTTCCGGGCGCCTTTGAGGGTTCTACAAACACAGGACTATTTCATTTCCAGGCCAACTATTGGTCGCTGGCCAACGTGACGCTGCCTCTGCCTCCAGTGAGTCCTCCGCTCTCCTCGTCCCCCGTGGACGGCGATCGGGGCAATATCCTGGTGGGAGCGGAGCCAAACCGGGTCAGTCCCTACGTTCAGAACTTCAACTTCGAGCTTCAACGCGAGCTTCCCGGCAGCATCTCGCTCAGCGTCGCCTACGTTGGGACGAAAGGCACGAAGCTCTGGAATGCAATTCACCTCAACGGAGTGGATATCACCGGCAACGGTTTCCTGGATGCTTTCAACACGACGCGCTCCGGAGGAAATGCGCCGCTGTTCGATCGCATGTTGAGAGGACTCAATATCCCGGGTGCGGGCGTGGTCAACGGCACCACGGTAACGGGGTCGGCGGCGCTTCGCGCATACACGGCCACGCGGGCGTTCATCGCCAACGGCAATGTCGGCCAGCTGGCGGACTTCCTGAACCGCAGCGTAAACGTCACAGGAAAGGGCGGCGGGTTCGTCCGCAATGGCGGTTTGCCCGAGACTTTCTTTGTGCTCAATCCCCAGTTTCTTGAGGTGTGGTCGCATGGGAACTCCAGCAGCTCGACCTACCATTCGATGCAAGTGCAGGTGACAAAGCGTCTGGCTAGCGGCTTCTCGAGTCAGTCGTCGTACACATGGAGCCGGGCTCTGGGATTTGATGATGGGGATACCATTACGAACCCACGAAATCCCAGGAACCTCGCGCTGGACAAGCAGCTGCTTGGTTACCACCGGACGCATACCTTCATGAGCAACGGCATGTACCAGTTGCCGTTCGGGCCCGGCCGACAGCTTCTCAGCGACGCTCCCGGATTCGTGCAGCGGCTGGTGGAACGATGGCAGTTCGGCGGAGTCTTCAACTGGACCTCCGGACCACCGCTTACCGTCACCGCCCCAGTCTCCACAGTCTGGCAGGGAACTACTAATATGACGCCGGATATTGCCGGGGATTTTCCAAAGGACGCCGGCAAGATCACCAAAGTTGCCAATGGCGTGACGTATTTCCCCGGACTGCTGCAGATTCTCGATCCTTCGGGCGCGGGCGTCTCGACGTCGAATGGACTCAGCGGGTCGTTCAGCAACAGAGCCATCACAGATGCCGAAGGACGGCTTCTGCTGGTGAACCCGGTTCCCGGAAAGATCGGCAATCTTGGACAGAAATGGATTGAAGGTCCTTCGCTCGTCAATTTTGATGTGAACATGATCAAGCGCGTGCGGATAACCGAAAGCAAAGAATTCGAACTGCGCGTTGACGCATTGAATGTGCTGAACGATCCGCAGTTCGCCAGTCCCAATGTGAACATCAATAACACGAGCTTCGGGCGCATCACGGCCGCGCGGGGGAACCGGCGGTTCGTGCTCAATGCTCGACTGAATTTCTAATAGAAAGAATGTGCGCGGTC
>CAMAWS010000415.1 GCA_945861845.1 Candidatus Sulfopaludibacter sp. SbA3
CAGGTCTCCCTGGTAGTTGACCAGCGTGTGCTCCGACACGGCACGATTGCGAAGAGCCTCCATGAATGCGGCAACGTGCTTGTCCAACTAGCCCTCTTCCAGAAGTCCGGCGATCGAGGCGCGATACGACTTCAGCAAAGCCATGGCGACCGGACCTGGCTTGCCCGAACCGACGGTCTTGCCGTCCACACTCACGATTGGGACCACTTCCCTGGTTGTGCTGGTCAGGAACATTTCATCGGCCTGGTCCAATTCGTTTCCCGGGAACAGGCCTTCAATTACATCCAGGCCCATGCTGCGAGCCAGGTCGAGCACGACTCCGCGTGTGATTCCTTCGACAATTCCGGCTTCTAATGACGGTGTCATGAGCCGATTGCCCTCGACGAGATAGATGTTGCTCGTGATGCCATCGGACAAATAGCCCTCTTCGGTTAACAGAATCGCTTCGAATGCCTGCTTCGATTTCGTTTCGCTGAAGGCGAGCACCTGGCGAATCAGGCTGCCCGACTTGATATCCGCCAGGAGCCGGCTTCGCCGAATCGAGGAAACGATAACGGCCACCCCGCGTTCATAGATCTCGTGTGCCAGTTCCTGCAGGGGCACCACGATGATAATCAGGGACGGGTCAGCAGTGGTCTCGGTATCGAGGCTAAGCTCGCCTGGGCCTCGCGTCACCATCACTCTTATGCGTGATTCGCCAGCCCGGGATTCGCTGTCGAGCGTTCGTTGTACTTCGCGGCGAACATCGTCCCTCGTCCATTGCAATTTCAGATGAATGCCGTCAGCCGAGTGTTTCAGCCTTCCGAAATGTCTCGAAAGGAGGAATGGCCTGCCGCTGTAAGTCCGCAGCGTTTCATACACGCTGTCGCCGAAAAGCAGGCCATGGTCGAGGACGGAAATCCTGGCCTCGGCGGCCGGCACAATTGTCCCGTTGAGGTTTACACGGATCAGCATTGGCAGTATTGCTCTGTGGCGTTGAGCGCCCGCTCGCAGATCAGGCGGTGCTTCTCCTCCTTCGGCGTTCGTCGCGGGGTGTCGAGCGGCGGAAGCAAACCGAAATTGATATTCATGGGAGCGAAGTGCTTTTGAGGTGTAGCGACGTACCGGCACAACGCGCCGATCGCTGTTTCTGCCGGCATCAACAGCGGTTCCTGATTCCTCAGCGAACGGACGGAATTGATGCCTGCGACGAGGCCGGAAGCGACGTTCTCAATGTAACCCTCCGTTCCCGCCAGCTGTCCCGCAAAAAAGATACGGGGATCGCGCCGGGCCGCCATTGTCGGGAGCAGAGTCTGTGGCGCGTTGATGTACGTGTTGCGGTGAATCTGTCCCAGGCGAAGGAATTCCGCGCCTTCGAGACCCGGGATCATACGGAACACGCGCTTCTGCTCCGAAAATTTCAGATGATTCTGGAACCCGACAATGTTGTAGCTCGACTGCATCTGGTCTTCCTGGCGAAGTTGAACGACCGCGTGCGGCCTTCGCCCGGTTGACGGATCATCGAGACCCACAGGACGCATTGGTCCAAAACGCAAAGTGTCGCGCCCGCGCCGGGCGAGTTCCTCGACTGGCAGGCAGGATTCAAAATACTTCGCCTCTTCGAATTCATGAATGGCGACGCTTTCCGCTGAAATGAGCGCGTCGTAGAAGGCGTCGTATTCGCCCCTGTCCATCGGGCAGTTAATGTAATCGTCGGAGCCTTTTCCATAACGGCTTGCCCGGTAGACCTTTGAACTATCGATGCTGTCTGCATCGACGATAGGGCTGATCGCATCGTAAAAATACAAATGCTCGGCGCCGCAGAATTCGCGGATGGACTCTGATAACGAAGGCGAGGTGAGCGGACCGCTGGCGACAACAACGATCCCGTCCTTCGGGATCTCGCGCACTTCTTCACGCACCAGCTCGATTCCGGGCTCGCCGGAAATCACCTCGGTTACCCGCGCGGCAAATCGATCGCGATCCACTGCAAGGGCGGAGCCCGCGGGAACGCGCACCGAATCCGCAACCTGGATCAGGACGGACCCGAGCCGCCGCAATTCCTCTTTAAGCAGCCAGGATGCGTTGTAAGGCTGGTCTGACTTGAACGAATTGCTGCAGACAATTTCGGCGAGCTTGTCGCTCTTGTGCGCGGCGGTGTTGCATACCGGCCGCATCTCAAAAAGACGTACGCGCTCACCCAGCCGCGCAATCTGCCAGGCTGCCTCGCAGCCTGCAAGGCCGCCTCCGATGACTGTGATCACGAATCTATCTTAGTTGATCCAAGGAAGAACTTCAGGGATTTGGAGATGAAGGGCTTCAGTTCCCTGCGATCGACAATTGCGTCGATCATTCCGTGCTGGAGAAGGAACTCGCTGCGCTGAAAGCCCTCGGGAAGTTTCTGGCGGATCGTCTGCTCAATCACTCGCGGTCCGGCAAACCCGATCAGGGCGCCAGGCTCGGCAAGGTTCAGGTCGCCCAGCATTGCGAAGCTTGCGGTTACGCCGCCGGTGGTGGGATCTGTTAGAACCGATATATATGGAAGATTGGCCTTGTCCAGCTTCCCCAGCGCCGCTGCGATTTTTGCCATCTGCATCAGGCTGAGAGCGCCTTCCTGCATGCGTGCGCCGCCGGAGCAGGCAACTACGACCAGGGACGAACGGCTGTCGAGGGCCCGCTCAATCGCCCTTGTGATTTTTTCTCCGACGACGGATCCCATTGAGCCGCCGATAAAGTTGTATTCCATCGCAGAACAAACGACCGGGTAGCCGTCAAGCTTTCCCTGGCCAGTCACGGCCGCTTCATTCACGCCGATCTTTTTGGGCAACTGCGCGAGGCTCTGCTTGTAGGGTTTCGTTGCGGTGAACTCGAGAGGATCCGTGGCGTACATGGACGCGTCATGCTCCTGCCAGCCGGCGTCGAGCAGGAGGTTCAGTCTTTCGTGCGCGGTGATTTTATAGTGGTAGCCGCACTTGGGGCAGACTTGGCAGTTTCCCTCCAGGTCCTTCTTCCAGAGGGCTTCCTTGCAACCTGTGCACTTGATCCATAAGCCTTCGGTAACAACGTGGCGCTCCTCTTCGTTCGCCTCTATCGGCTGTTTCTCGCGCTTGAACCAGGTCATAGACGGATCACTATAGCATTCTTAAGAAATTGCGCAGCCGCTGCTCCGTCTCCGTGCGGCCCAGGATCATCATGACTTCGAAAATCCCGGGAGAAACCGAGAGGCCAGTCAGCGCCACGCGGGCGCCGCCCATCAATGTTCCGGGTTTGACGCCAAGCTCTTCTGCCAGCGCGCGTATGCCGGCTTCCAGCGCCTCATGGTTGAAATCCGGGAGCGATACCAGGCGGTCGGCGAGCGTGTGCAGGTGCTCCCGTATCTGAGGATCTTTTGAAACCTTGGCAACGGCGGCCTGGTCGTACTCCAATGTTGAGGAGAGATATGGACGCGACTGGCGCACAAAATCATGTAGCGTTTTCGAGCGGGGACGCAGCGCTTCCAGGAGCAACTTGAAGCGCTCCGCGTCTTCTTTCTCGAGGGCGTCGCGCCACAGCCCGGCTTTGATGAACTCGGGTTTGAGGTAGGCGATCAGCTTGTGGTCAGGCAATTTCGCCAGGTACTGTGCATTAAACCACGAGAGTTTTTCGGGATTGAAGACGGCGTTCGCCTTTGAGATCCCTTGAAGC
>CAMAWS010000416.1 GCA_945861845.1 Candidatus Sulfopaludibacter sp. SbA3
GTACGCGCCCTGACCGGTGCGCAGTTGACGGTGTCCACGGGAGTCACGAGTCTTGGCTATTCGCCGACCAGCCAGGACGACCGGCCTCGGCAGATACTTGCGTCGCCTTACGCGGCAAACAAGAGCACCGACCAGTGGCTCAACCCTGCTGCTTTTGAGCGTCCGGTATTGGGAGCGTATGGGCCGCTTGCCCGGCGGGCTAACGTTGCCGGGCCGGGAACCATCCGAATCGATATGGGGTTGACTCGGAGTTTCCGGATCAGAGAAGGTCACTCGCTGGAGTTCCGGGCAGAGGCATTTAATCTGCCGAACCACGTGAATCCAGGTAACCCCGTTACATCGCTGAGCGATCCCACTTTCGGCCGGATTCAGTCCGCCGGCGATGAGCGGATCATCCAGATGGCTTTGAAGTACGTGTTCTGATATGGAGTGACCTGTCAATCAGGCGCTTTTGTTTCAATTCGGCCTTCCTCGGCAGGGGGAAGGCCGAATGTTTTCAGGAAGTATCGGAGCAAGTGACAGACAGAGGCTTTGACGACGGTTGATCACTCTGATATTCGCGGGTCGAAACCGCATAATCGTGATCCGTCGGGAGCTGCCTCGGACTAGAAGCGCGGGTTCGGATACGATCCTGCCGCATAAAACATCGACGAGGATTCTCCTTTCCGTGTGCCGCTGATCTGTCACTTTAATTGCTGCCTCCGATCCCATGGTTCCTACGCTGCAGCGTGATGTTGCGTTTCAATTGTGACGGCAATAGCCCAGACGAAGCCAAGTAACTCGCGGCCGAGCGCCGTGATGACCTGGGGTTTGTTCTTACCGCGTGCCGAGAGTTTTCTGTAACGCGTTGTCAGTCGCCATTGCGCTTTCCAGGCAATATCTTTCACGGCCTGGCCGAGCCCCTGTTGACGTTTCAACAGAGCACCTCCGACCCACGGTTTATGGCGATAAGCCCAGGCGGCCTCGACAATCACCCGCCGCAGATGCGCATTCCCGGCCTTGGTGATTCGGCCCCGCTGAATGCGGTTGCCGCTGGAATATTCGCTCGAGACCAAACCGCTGTAGCTCATCAGCTGCCGTGGACTTTTGAATCGGGATAGGATTCCCGGCTCCGAGACGATGCTGACGGCGGTCATCTGAGCCACACCGCGCAAGGCCTGCAGAGCCAGGATCACCGAGCGGATCGATTCGGGTGCTGTCGAGACGGCTTCATCAAGCGCCTTCTCCAGCCGCGCTTGCCGGTCATTTTTCGGATCGATTGCAACCGATCGGGAATGATTCCCAACGAATGCACTTTTCCGTTCGGTTCCGCTACCGCAACGGCCATCGTTTCAGCGTGGACATCTAAACCCGGAAATCGTAATTTACTCATGACCAACTCCTTTCGTATGCGGCTCTGCGCCGCTTGGTTTCACGACTTCGCAGCGTAACCCGCGCAAAGTGCGAAACTGGGGTTGGTCACTCCATAATGACTAGCAGCGTTTACCGATCCGTTCCTACAACAAGGAGACTTATGCGCGTAGCAAGAAACTAGGGCGGAAGCATCGTCCTTATCGCGTTAATGGCGGGAGCGATAGGGATCTTCGGCTTCTCCTTCATGGATACGCCGGCTCGCAGGCATCCGGCGAGACCACAATTATCAATCGTCCCCCAACGCGCACGATCCGGAATGGCATGTACGTTGACCCGGAACGGGGATATTTATTCGGTTGAGACCGACACCAACTCTTGAATCGGTACCGCCACCGTGCGGTACCGATTCACGGTTTTCAGTCGCATTCCCCTTTGTTGAAAAAGATCGAGGAGATTCTATGACGCGTATTCGTTCGGTTTTGGCATTATTGGCCGCAGGTTGCCTCCTCTACGTTCAGAGCCAGGCCCAGAGCGGACTCCAGCATCCGCGCCGAATTGCAGTCTTCGGCTCTTCGGTCGCCAATGGCACCGGCGACGAGTTTAATAAAGAAGGCTACACGGGAATGTTGCGCCAGTTGATGGCTGCCCGTGGCTGGGAAGTATTGAACCAGTCGAGGGGCGGCGACACCACCGTGACACTTGCGGAACGGTTCTCACCGCAGGGCGCGCCGGCTCCGGGAGTTCGTTATCTGACGCCCGTGAATCCGGGTTATGCCGTGATTGCCTTGTCGTTGAACAACGAAGGTGTTTTCGAAGCCATGACGAAGGAAGGGAAAGACGCCATCTTCAAACAGTACGCGGATGGGATTCAAGGCATGGTGGCGCGTGCCCGTCAGAACAATATCGAGCCGATCGTCGGGCTCGCTTACACACGTGGCGTTTTTACTCCCGTTGAATACGAATACGTCCGGCGCATCAACCTTCTCCAGAATTCCTGGAATGTGCCGTCGATCAACTTCCTCGGCGCAGTAGACGACGGCAAAGGCAAATGGGCGCCAGGGTTTTCTTTCGATGAAAAACATCCCAATGCCTCGGGTCACAAGGAATTGTTGTACGCGATAGTGCCTACACTGTTCGAGGCAATCGAAAAGGGCAAGCCGATTCCGTCGAAGCTGCCTGCGCCCGCAGGTTTTGCGCGTCTGACCGGCGGCACGGCGCCGTTGACGTTTGAGCCGCCGGATACGATGCACCCGTTTTCGATCAGTCTCATGGTGAGGGCGGAGACCGATGGCACGATTGCAGCTATCAGCGGCGCATCGCTGGCCGCGAGAAGCGAGATGAAGAAGTTTGCGGTACCGGGCCGATCCGTGGATTTTCAATCGACAGTTCTAAGTGCGGATAGTCCGTTTACCGCGACAATCGGAATACAGAAAGGAAAGTGGATCTACAAAGCCGCCGGCGCCGCCGGCGTTACTTCTTCGATCGACTCGGATTCGGACTGGCATCATGTCGTGCTCAGCCACTACGCTGCGAGGGGCGAGACGTTGTTCTTCGTCGACGGGAAGCTGGCTGGCGCCGTTGCCGAACGGCTTCAGCCATCACGGTTTGTTTTCGGCGGCCCCGGTTCGGTTGGTGGAAACGCGGTCCCAAAGCAGGTGGATCTTAGGGATATTTTCCTGTTCCGCGCTGGATTAAATGCGGATGAGGTTGCTGCGCTCGGCCAGGGCAAGGTCCTTCAGGCCAGCCTGGAGATCTACTCGCCGCTCAATGACTCGCAATTCCGGCCCGGCTCCGCAGTTGAGAATAGAGCGCAAAGCCTGGCCGGGCTTAAAGTCGGTTCGGACCGCATCTTACACGTCGAGCATGACCCGCGATAGCCTTCGCCGCGCGGGACTTTCTGAGGGGGTTTGGTACAGAGACAGCGCTCAGGACGTAAATATTTTAAAAGAGTGTTGAAGAGTAGGTTCGTTTTTCAGTAAGATTGTAGGGTTTTCCCTCACACCAAGTTCGGAGTGGAGGGAGACACCGAGAGATAGGAGCTGAGTTCGTGCCAACGTTTAATCAACTGGTTCGACAGGGTAGAAAGAAACCCAAGTACAAGACGAGTAGTCCTGCGTTGCAGGAATGTCCTCAGAAGCGTGGCGTGTGCACGCGCGTTTACACGTCTACACCGAAGAAGCCGAATTCGGCTTTACGGAAAGTAGCGCGTGTTCGCCTGACAAATGGAATAGAAGTTACGACGTATATTCCAGGCATCGGACACAATCTGCAGGAACACTCCATCGTCTTGATCCGC
>CAMAWS010000417.1 GCA_945861845.1 Candidatus Sulfopaludibacter sp. SbA3
GGAAGACGTCCACGAAGACTGAGAACGCGCTAACGATAGCTAACGGAGAGCCTGCTCCAACATTGTTGAAGCATCGGTCTTGCTGTCCCGATATTTCACGATTACCGGCGCATAGAGCGAAACCCCGTGCTTGATTGCAAACTCGCCCGTCGCTGGCCGCGATCCGGGTACAACAACCGCACCGCGCGGAATGGTTAATGGACGTTCCGCCGTGCGCCGGTAAACCTCGCCGCGCACAAGGTCGTAAACCGCAGTGCCTCCGGTCAGGATAACGCCAGGTGCCAATACCGCACGCGATTCCACGAGCACACCTTCGTAGATTCCGCAGTTCCCGCCGATAAACGCCTCGTCTTCCACGATTACCGGCAAAGCGTTCGGCGGCTCCAGCACGCCGCCAATTTGTGCCGCCGCAGAAAGGTGGACTCTCTTTCCGATCTGGGCACATGAGCCCACCAGGGCGTGGGAATCCACCATCGTGCCCTCATCGACATACGCGCCGATGTTGATAAACATTGGCGGCATACAGATGACGTTGGCTGCGATATACGCGCCATCACGAATGGATGACCCGCCAGGAACAACCCTGACACCATCCGTCGTTTGAAAGGAATGCGTTGGCAGGGTGTCCTTGTCGAAGAAGACAAACTCGCCGGGAACCGAGCGATCGACAATGGCTCCAATTCTAAAGGCCAGAAGGATTCCCCGCTTGACCCAGAGGTTGGTTTTCCATCCTTCCGCCGACTTCTCAGCCGAGCGGAACTCACCACGATTCAAGCCGGCGCGAAATTCCGCCACCACCGCCATGCCGGCGGCGCGCGCCTCCGCCGCCGGCAGAGCCAGCAGCCTCTCGATTTCGTCCTGAAGGATCACAGGCGGATACCTGCAGACTGGAGCAAGCCCAGGCTCTCGACAACCTTGCGGAATGCTTCGCGATTGCCGGCGCTCAGCGGAACCATGGGCAACCGGAAGTGTTCTTCCATCATGCCCATCATCGTCAGAGCGGCCTTCACCGGTATTGGGTTGGACTCCATAAAGTTGGCATTCATCAGAGGAAGCAAGCGGTAGTGCAGGTCCCGCGCCCGCACCAGGTCGCCGGCGAGCGCAGCGTCGATAATATCCGTCATCATCCGTGGCGCCTCGTTTGAAACCACGGAAACCAGGCCATCGCCTCCCATGGCAACGACGGCGAGGGCGATCGCATCGTCGCCTGAAAGAACGCGGAACTCCGCAGGGCGATCGCGAATGATATCCATGATCTGTCCCAGATTACCGGATGCTTCCTTGACCGCTACAATGTTCGGCACTTCCGCCAGTCGGAGCATAGTCTTTGCCTCAATGTTGCTGGCGGTGCGCCCAGGCACGTTATAGACAATGACCGGGATATCCACGGCCTCGGCAATCGCCCTGAAGTGCTCGTAGTATCCCTGCTGGGTCGGCTTGTTGTAGTACGGCCCGACAGATAGCACGCCGTCGGCGCCGAGGCGCTTCGCCATCTGCGTCGCCTGAATGGCCTTCGCCGTGGAATTGCTGCCGGCGCCCGCAATGACCGGCACCCGATTTCGCGACTGTTCCACGACGATACTGACAACCCGTTCGGTTTCTGCATTCTCCAGCGTGGCGCCTTCGCCAGTTGTGCCGCAGGGAAAGAGCATGTCGATTCCTTCCTCGATCTGGAAATCGACAAAGCGCCTCAAGGCTGCTTCATCAATGGAACCGTCCCGCTTGAACGGCGTAACCAGCGCCGTACCCGTTCCTTGAAATTGTTTTTTTGTCATCGCGCCTCCACTCTCCTAAAGGTCCACATCATCCATCGTGTACACACCCTTCCGGCCCCGGAGCCAGCGGGCCGCCACCAGCGCGCCGAGGGCGAACCCCTGACGGTTCTTGGCCACGTGCCGCAATTCAATCAAGTCTGCCTCCGAATCAAAGGACACCGTATGTGTTCCTGTAACCCACCCAGCTCTGTTCGACGACACTTGAAGGGCGCCGTCATCAATTTTGCCGCTTGTCTCCCCCGTCACCACGTGTGTCTTTCGTTCTATTCGTTCGAGCAGGATATCCGCCAGGCGGATGGCTGTGCCACTTGGGCTGTCGGCCTTCTGGCGATGGTGAATCTCATGAATGAACGGGTCGTACGCCGGTGCCTGTGCCATCAATTCCGCGGCTCGACTGACAATCCGTTGAAAAATATTCATGCCCAGGGAGAAGTTGGCCGAGTACAGAAGACCGGAATTCCGGACCTCAGCGCGGAGGCCAGGCAAGTGTTCCAACCACCCCGTGGTGCCGACAACAATGTCCTTCCCTGCTTCAACGCAGGTACGGATGTTCGAAGTGGCGGCCTCCGGGCTGGAGAATTCGATACAGACATCGACATCCTCGAGCGCTTCCCGCCGAACGGGAGTCCTGGAGTCGAACACCCGCACGATCCGTTCGCCCTGTTCTCGTGCAGCCGAATCCACCTCGCGGCCCATTTTGCCGAAACCGATCAGCGCAATATTCATGATCCGTGTAATAACCGACCCGCCAACCTTTCATAGAGATCGGCGCCTTCCAACAGTTCCCTCTTGCTGATTCGTTCGTCCGCCGTGTGCGCGAGCAGAATGGAGCCCGGTCCCATCAACAATGGCTTTCCCAGGTTCCCAAGGTACGGAACGTCGCTGCCAAAGGAAACGACAGTCGTCTTGAACCCGTCGACCACGTGCATCACCTGGGGATTGTTCCTGCTCATGATCTCCATTGCCGCCCGGTCCCTGACAGCCTGCCTGAGTTTCTCTTCAATTCGGGTTCCAGGTTCGACGGTTCGAATCATGCACGACGCCATGGCGGCTGCAGGGACGATATTTGCCCTTTCGCCGCCGCTGAACACGCCAATGTTAAAGGTGCCTTTTCCCAGAACAGGGTCATTTCCCCAATCCGCCGCCTGGCAATCGCTGAGCACGCTCCACAGCCCCTCAATGGCAGAGATACCTTTTTCCGGGTAGCCGGAGTGTGCTGCCCTTCCCTCAAATTTCAGATTGACGTTAAACGTGCCCTTTTGTGCCGTTGCCATGAGGTTGTCTGTAGGCTCGCCGACAATGACGAATTCCGATTTCCACTTCAACGAGTTCGCGGCCCGAGCCCCCGCGCCATTAACTTCTTCGCCGACGACGAACAAATAGGCGAACGACTTCACCCCGCTTCGCCGCAATCGATCGCCTGCCTCAAGCATGGCTGCAATAATGCCCTTGGTGTCGCAGGCTCCTCTTCCGTAGAGACAGGCTTCGTCCTCGTGAACCGGCAAAAAGGGCGGCACGGTATCGATATGCGTACAAAACACCACTTTCGGATCATCGCCGGCAAAGGCCATCACGTTCGATCGACCCGACTCCACAACCTGGGTCTCGACGCGATAGCCAGCCGATGCCAAGTGGGCACTTAGAAAGGAGCCGACTTCCCCTTCATTGCCCGAGATGGAAGGGATCGCCATCAGTCGCCTGGTGAGATCGAACGGTGTCATTTTGGAATTGTGTAGGGATAATAGATTCATGGCAATGACAGAAACGGATTTTCGCAAAGAGAGTGAAGCGGTTCTTGAACGCTTGAACCGGGCCCTGGGAGTCGTCACGGAAGAGCACGACGCCGAGGTCATGTTTCAGAACGGCGT
>CAMAWS010000418.1 GCA_945861845.1 Candidatus Sulfopaludibacter sp. SbA3
AAACAAGGCGATCCGGCCCCCCCGGCTCTTGATCGTTTGCGCCGGAATCACCAGGGAGCGAAGGCCGCTGGATGCGAGAAAGGTGACCAGGCGAAGGTCCAGGAGCACCGCGTTCCGTGTGTTCGCAATAAGGCTCATTTTAAAATCTACTGATGCAGCGGCCTCAGCATCAAGCCTGCCATCCAGGACGACTTTCGTGATGCCTCCTGGCATCTCTTCTTCAACAATGGTCATGTTTTACCTTTCAAGTTATGCGGAAGGGTCCGCGAGGTGAGCATACTCGCCGGATCCTGTGAAGCGGATGTAAAAATGGTAACTATTCAGGACGTGGCAGATTCAGACTGAGACTTGAAAAACGATTAGTGATTAATGATTAATACCTTCCGGCAAATCGGCAAATGACAGAGCGATTGAATCGGTCGAGCGCAATAGTCATTAATCACTAATCATTTTTCAGTTCTCATCGGTGTGAAGCTGAATAGTTACCAAAGATTTTACACGGATGACCGGAAACGGACATGCCACTCGCTATTCCGGAATGCGGTAGCGGACTAGCAGAATGGTAATGTCGTCGGCCTGACTCGCCCCGTCGGTAAAGCGCTCCACGGCTTTGACAATATTCTGTTTTATCAGGTCGAGCGGCGCATCGTGCTGCTCAACAAGAAGAGCCTTCAGGCGTGATTCGCCGAAGAATTCCTGGGCCTGGTTCTCAGCCTCGGTGATGCCGTCGCTGAATAGCACCAGTGTGTCGCCGTGCTCGAGCGTCGCCCGGGCGGTTGAGTACTGCACTGCGGGAATGAGCCCCAATGGCAGCGCCCCTTCGGTGAACAACTCCCGGACTGCGCCGCGTCGAACCAGGAGGGGCGACGGATGACCGGCGTTCACGTACTCAAGATTTCCAGCGCGATCGACACTGCCGAAAAAAAGCGTCGCATGCCGCCCCACGGCAGAACGCTCGCACAGGAAGGTGTTGATATGCGCGAAGACCCGCTCAGGATCGGCACCCGTCGTCACACCGGTGAACGCGCCCTGGAGCATTGTGGTCACCAGGGCGGCGCCGAGGCCCTTCCCGGAAACGTCGGCGACCAGAAAAGCGACGCGCTCCCCATCGATCGGGAATATGTCGAAGTAATCCCCGCCGACGGCATGGCACGGCATGTTGAAGCCACTGATACTCGCATAAGGAAAGTCGTGGAATCCGTGCGGGAGCAGCGCCTGCTGGATGTCGCGGGCAATGTTCAGCTCCTGCTCCACGCGCTGCTGTTCCTTCTCGATCTTGGCCATGCGCGCATTGTCGATGATACTTGCGCTTTCGATGGCGATTACATCCAGAATTTGGCGGTCCAGTCCCGTGAATGCGGCTCTCCGCTGTGAATCGAGGTACATAACTCCCAGGAACCGGCTTTCTCGGGATTGGTCCCCGGATGTCCCGTCGTTGGCGCGGGGTCTGGCGTACAGCGGAATGGCCACCACCGCGAGCAGGCGCTGGTCAACGATGCTCTGGGCGTTCTGAAGAACGTTGTCGGCCAGATCCAGGTCCTGGGTAATGATGGCGGATTTCTGCTTGATCGCTGCGTTCACCGCGGTGCGGCTGGGAGTGAATGAATTCGACGGGAGCTTAAGAGACCCTTTACGACGCCCCAGCCGCGGCTGCAGCGAACCCGAGGCGTCCGATTCAAGCAGCAAGGCGCGATCGGCATCGGTGATCGTGATGGCGCGGTCCAGCATCGCTTCCAGCACGGTGTCCAGAGGCAGGTGGGAATGCAACAGTCTCGATGCTTCCAGCAGAAGATTGAGGCGCTCAAGGCCACCTGACGGGTCCGATTCGCCGCTTGCCTCTAAGCGCGTGACGAGCTTATGAATCGTCGAAAGTTCGGCTGGCGAACCATTGAAAATAAGGATGTAAGGAATTTCAGCGCCGAACGTAATCACGTCCCCAGTCGCCAGGGCCTGTCTGGAGATCTTGCCGCCATTGACGAACACCCCGCCGGAGTTTCCGCGATCTTCGAGGTAATAGCGGTTCTCTTCCAGGGTTATTGTTGCGCACTTTCGAGACAGGCGATCGTCGGGTATGTGAAGGTGGTTGACCTGCTCGCCACGCCCGACCATGTATGGCGTTTCGGTTATGCGAAGGCTTCGGCTTGAGCCATCCGGAGAACGGATTTCCAAGGCTGCGCTGGGAGGGACGGAATTGTCCATCATAGAGAATTAGCAACTCCTGCAATGATCTGAGCTCAACCCGGCGGCGCCGGATTCTTCCCGCGGCCGAGATAAAACTCGATGTTTGATTTGAAGCTGCGGGAGCTGCTGATATCATAGCCCCACTCAAGCATGAGCGGCCGCGAATACACGCCCGGTAGGGCGCATCCATAAAGAGGAGCGATCAGTGAATACAAGATTAGTTTGGTTCTCACGCCTACTGCTTACAGTGATTGTGACTTTCGTGGTGGCGCTTTCCGGATCCGCGCAAAACCAGCAGGACTTCAGCAAGGTCGAGATCAAGACCACCCGGGTCGCCAACAATTTCTACACCCTCGAAGGTCAGGGCGGAATGATCGGCGCCCTGGTCGGCCCGGACGGCGTGTTCATGGTCGACAGCCAGTTCGCGCCGCTGACGGACAAGATCGTGGCGGCAGTGAAGCAGATATCAAGTTCACCAATTCGATTCATGGTCAACACCCACGTCCATGCTGACCACACCGGGGGCAACGAGAACTTTGCCAAGCTTGGCGTTGTGTTATTTTCCCGCGATCAGTTGCGCCGCCGTCTGGCCATGCCCGCTGCGAGCGGCAACCTTCCTCCCGCAGGTCGCCTGCCCGTCGTTACCTATGACGGTCCGGTCACGTTTCACATGAACGGTGAAGACGTTGAGTTGATCCCGGTTCGCGTGGCGCATACCGATGGCGACACGCTCGTGCGCTTTCCAGGAATCGACGTGCTGATGACCGGTGACTACTTCCGCTCGATCGGGTATCCCAATATCGACCGCGCGAACGGGGGCAGCCTCAACGGAATGCTCCAGGGTCTTGGTCAGACCATCGGCCTTGCCGGGCCGAACACCAAGGTCATTCCTGGCCACGGGCCCACAACCGACCGCGCCGGCCTGATCGCTCATCGTGACATGCTTCTGGCGGTCCGGGACCGCGTTGCAGAGTTGGTCAAGCAAGGCAAGACGCAGCCGGAAGTGATCGCGGCGAAGCCAACGGCGGCCTTCGATGCACTCGTTCCGGGAAATACACAACAGATAACGGAGCGGTTCATCGGCCAGTTATTTGCCGAGCTTTCGGCAAAATAAGTAACGAAGGAGTTCGATATGGGAAGTACGAGATGTTTCCTGATGGCAGCATTGTTAATGGTGCTGACTTCATCAGTGGCGGTGTCACAGAATCAACCGGCTCGCCAGGCGGCCAATCAGAGGCCGATTGTGGTGAGAGGCGGCCTTCTCATTGATGGCACCGGAGCGGCTCCTGTTGCCAATTCGGTGATCGTGATAGCGAACGGCAAGATCCAGAGCGTTGGGCGTGATGGTTCCGTAACGGTTCCAGCCAACGCCACTGTTATTGATGCCACAGGAAAAACGATAATTCCTGGCCTTATCGATTCGCATGTGCACCTTCGGAATTACCAGCCGCAGGCTT
>CAMAWS010000419.1 GCA_945861845.1 Candidatus Sulfopaludibacter sp. SbA3
GACGGCGGCAATAGAAACGGCTGGTTCAGATCGCACGTTCGGAAGTTCTTGCTCACACATCCAGTATACGGGACTTTGGAACATTTGTCTACTGAAATGTCTTACGAGCCGACAAAAACCTGGCAATCTATCTCCGACAGGCTCCTAGCGGGAAGCGTGTACATCGGGCGCAGAGCGCCCCTGTTCGCGCAAGCGCTTTCAACGCGCTTTCCCGGAGCTACATCCTCCCAACCTCTTGCGATTAGCGCCGACGGTTCCGTGCTCGTTTCGGTGAACCCCGACAACGACACGGTTTCCGTATTCGACGTGTCGCAGGACCGCAACCGCCGAATCGCGGAAGTGCGCGTGGGCAGCGAGCCGAACGGCGTGGCCGTGGTTCCAAACGGCTCACGCGCTTTCATCGCAAACAGCGTTAGCGGCACCGTGACTTCAATCCAGGTTTACCGCGGCGGCGTAGGCGGCCGCGTGCTCAGGCATATTCCCGTGGGGACCGAGCCTTACGCGGTCGTTATGACCCCCAACGGCCGGAAACTTTACGTGGCGAACGCGCGGTCAAACACGATTTCGGTCATCGACCCGAATACCAACTCCGTGACTCGCACCGTGAACGTGGGGCCCGAGCCCCGCGGGCTGGCCGTCACGAACAACGGCGACGCAAACGACGAAGACGAAACGCTGCTCATAACGCACTTTCTGGCGTTGCCCGCGCCGGGCAGGATCGACGGCGAGGACGATAGCAAGCTCGGCTTCGTAACGGCGCTTTCCACGCGCGACGAAAGCATGATCGCGCAGATCAGCCTCCGGCCCATGGCCGACACCGGTTTCAAGGCCGCGGGCGACGCCATCGGGCGCATGGCCCCGCCGGCAACCATCACGGAATCCGACCTGAAATTTACGACGGGTGCGTATCCGAACCAATTGAACAGCGTCGCAGTCAAAGGTGGTTTCGCATTCGTGCCATCGACGGGGGCGTCTCCGAATGGGCCGGTGCGCTTCGATGTGAACACGCAGAGCCTTGTGAGCGTCATCGATCTGGCGAGGCGCACCGACGCCGGGCAAACCATTAACATCCATTCTGCGGTTCGGGAACAGACCGGTACGCCGAGGCGTTTCGTCACCCAGCCCTGGTCGATCGCCATGAAGAACGGCGCGAACGAAGGGTATGTCATCAGCTTAGCGAGCAACGTTATGGTGAAGCTGGCGGTCAACCCCACAACGGGCGGGGCCAGCGTGCAGCGAAGCGTTGCCGATAACACACGCGTCCTCCAGATTCCGACCGGGAGACACCCGCGCGGCGTGGTCGTGAATCCAACGGATACGCGCGCTTACGTCATGAACTACATTTCGCGGGACGTGACCGTCGTGGATCTGACGGCGACGCCGGAGCGGGTTTCGGCCACCATGCGTTCCGCGGACTTGCCCGACCCAGGTTCACCTGAAGAAGTCGTCCATCTTGGGAACGAACTCTACCATACCTCGATTGGCGAGTTTGACCCGGCCACGCCGGGCGGCCCGCCGATCGTGGGCCGAATGTCGAATAACGGCTGGGGCTCCTGTGGATCCTGCCATCCCTTTGGGCTTACCGACAACGTGGTGTGGATCTTCGGCGCTGGACCGCGGCGCACGATTCCCCAACACACGGATTTCGACCCCGTGGATAGTTTCCAGAGGGCATTTAACTGGTCCGCTATTTTCGATGAGGAAGAGGATTTCGAGGCGAACATTCGCGGCGTTTCGGGCGGCCTCGGCTTGATCGTCGGCGCCGACGGCGTAACTCCGGATAATCCGGTCGCCGCGTTTTCACCGGCCAACGCCGAGCGTCGTCAGTTGCGCGTGCGTGGCATCAACTCCTGGGACGCGATCAAGGCCTACGTTCAGCACGGCATCCGCTCTCCCATTTCACCTCTATCGAAGACCGATCCGGACGTGATTGCCGGAGAGGAGATTTTCCGCCAGAACAACTGCCAGCAGTGCCATGGCGGGACACAGTGGACCACGGCGCGGGTGAACCATACGGGAGTCCCCGGCGCGGACTTGCTGCAGGGAGCGCAGTTGGGAGCCAATCTGAAAAAGGTTGGGACCTTCGACGCCGCGGCAAAGAACGAGATTCGAGGCACCGCCGCGGCCCCGCTTGGCGCCGACGGATACGCACCAGCCTCGCTTCTTTCTTTGTTCGCCTTCCCGCAGACGTTTTTCCACAATGGCCAGGCGAACTCGCTTGCGCAGGTGATGGAGAACGTAACGCATCGCAGCGCCGGAACCAATGGCGTGGATCGGCTTACGGACCCGGAACAGCGAAGACGGCTGATCCGGTTCGTGCTGTCCATCGACGCGGCCACCGTGCCGATGTATCCTCCACAGTAGACTGCTATGACCGCGGCTTCTCCTCTCCGGAGGGGCGGAGAAGCCGCGCGTTCCCCCAAGGAACTGCCCGAACTCCACTTTCTCAAAGCCTCGATAACCGCACCCTCGCTCCGGGTTTCCCGCGTGAAGATTCAGGGATAGCAGGCGGTTCCGCTGAAGCTCGCGGAATCGTTGGCTTCGGTCGTCGGCGCGCAACGCGAAAAGACACTTCGCGAGAGACTGGATGGGACGTTCCCTGAGCAGCGAAGATGCCGTCGAAATGCCCGCTAACCGGACCCCGCAACTTCTCCACCGGGGCGATGGCATAGTAGACTACACAGTATGCGTTGCGGAGCCTTCTTCCTTATTGCTCTGCCCATTGCCGCGCAGCACGGGCGCTATGTCAGCGAGTCTCAGCACCCGGCCATCGGCGATCCGAAGGCCATCGCCGCAGGGGCGAAGCTTTATGCTATATCCTGTCCGGGCTGTCACGGCCCCGACGGCAGCGGCGGCCGCGGCCCCAACCTGGTGAAACGCTCCCTGTGGCACCCGCTACGCGATGAGGCGATTTTCAATGCCATCCGTAACGGGGTGCCAGGTACCGACATGCCGCCCACCAGACTGCCGGAGGACCAGACCTGGAACCTTGTGGCGTTTCTGCACGCACTCATCGGACCCGCGAGCGAGAACAACGTGCCGGGCGACGCCGGCTCCGGCGAGCAGGTTTTCTGGGGCAACAAGGCGGGATGCTCCAATTGCCATTCGATCCGAGGCAAGGGTGGACGAATGGGACCCGACCTCACAAACATCGGCGGAAGCAGCCCGCTCGCGGTCATTAAGGAATCCGTCCTCGAACCTTCAAAAGATTTGATGTTCCTCGGCAATGAAGGCGCGACAGTGACATTGAAAGGCGGGAAAATCGTGAAGGGAGTTGCACGCAATCGCGACAACGACTCGCTTCAGTTGATCGACGAGGGAGGCGAGTTGCACCTCCTCTCCATGGCCGACGTTAAGGAACTGAAAATTCTCGACCATTCGCTAATGCCTGGCGATTACCGCCAGCGCCTGTCGCAGGATGAGCTTCGGGATTTGCTGGCATACCTCTCCCGCCAGGTCGCGCGCCCAAAAGGCACAATCAGGAAGGCCAACAACTAATGACACGATCCGCGCTAACCGTACTCTTTATCTCTGCGTGTGCTTCTGCGCAAGTCAGTTTCGAAGACATCTCGAAAGGGCCATCGGAAGACTGGCTGACCTACGCCGGAAGCTACCCGGGATGGCGT
>CAMAWS010000420.1 GCA_945861845.1 Candidatus Sulfopaludibacter sp. SbA3
GCGTCGTAGCCGCCCTGATCCAATGCGGCAATCATGTCCTGGTTGCTCTGTATGTTCACGTCGCCGGTTCCATCCTGCAAAAAGATCCGCAGCGGCTTGCCTTCGAACTTGCGTATTTGCGACGGCAGGATCAGGGCGCCACGCTGATGGGTGAATCCGGCAATGAAGCTGACCACGCGGCGAAAATAGTCGGGCCGCTCCCACGCCGTATTGACCGAGCAATTGCCGCCGGAGGAAGAGCCGGAGATAGCGCGCAAATTGGGATCGGAGGTCAGGTTGTATGACTTGCCCACTTCGGGCAGGACCTCTTCGATCAGGAAGCGGGCGTAGCGCCCGTTGACCGCGTCATATTCGTGGCTGCGGTGGTAGCGGGCCTGCTCGGATGGGTTGCGCGCAGGAAGGATCCCGGGGCTGATCAGGATCGCGATCGTAACCGGCATCTCACCTTTGTGGATGAGATTGTCGAACACCACCGGGACGCGCGAGTGTCCTGTCTCGTTGACGAAGCCCGCCCCGTCCTGGAAGATCATGACGGCAGCAGGTTTCGCCCGATCGTATTGCGATGGAACGTAGACCCAATAGTCATGCGTGGTGCCAGGATAGACGGTGCTGCCGGTGAAAACGTGTTTCGAGACTTTTCCTTGCGGGACGTTCGGTTGCCGCGAAGAGTCTGGGCCGTAGGTATATTCTTCGGCTGGAAGCCACTGAGCAAGCGCAAGGGGAAGGAAAGCGCGGCGCAACATAGGATTTATGGTACATGACTTATGCACACCCGTGAGGTCTTGAGCGGGGGCCGGTGGGCGGTCGACAGTCTTGAGCGCGAATCGGCGCCACGATACCCGGGCCATGCCGGCCTACCATTTCCTCCAAGTGCAGATCCTCCGGGTCACCACGAGCCAGACGAGCCAGCCGGTCGGCGGGATCGAGCAGCCACGCTTGGCCGGCATCGAGAACAACTCCAGCGGCTCGACGGGGACAAAGCGGCCATCGTGTTCGGCGGCTCGGCGTTGGATGTATGTGATTCAAACCTCAATCTCAGGCTCATCTCGCATTGGAATCAAACTTCGATTTCAGGCTCACTTCCGATTGGAAAATTCTACTTTCATCACTTTTGATGGCCCGCAGGGCCATGGAGCACTCCCTTCCCGGCACGACCAATTTGAGCCTAATTTGCGAGTTGACTTTACCTTTTGCCCTTGATAGTGTCACCGTATGCTACGCATTGCGATGGTTGTTCTGGTGTGCTCCGTCATGTTTGACAAGTTGCACGCCCAAACCGACAAGTCCACGATTCGCGGAAGCGTCGCTGACCAGTCGAAGGCAGTGGTGCCAAAGGCTGAGATCATGCTGACCGACATCGGCACCAACAGCGTCGTCAGAACCGTCACATCCGACGAGAACGGCAACTACGAACTCTCGGATCTCAAGCCGGGCTTATACCGTCTGAAGGCCGACGCGGCGGGGTTCCGCTCTTACGTCGCGGAGGACGTGCGTCTCGACACTGCGCAGATCCGCCGCGTGGACATCACGTTCCAGATCGGCGCCACCGCGGAGAGCATCACGGTGGAAGCAGGGGCGGCTGTGCTCACCACCGAGACGGGGACCATCAGCGGCACCATCACCAAAGAAAAGCTGCAGGACTCGCCGTCCGTCAACGTGATTCCATCTCCGTTCGCGATGCTCACCACGATTCCGGGAATACAGGGCTCGGGCTGGGTGGTGCGTGTGGCGGGGCAATCGAGCCAACAGTTGTCGCAGGCGATGGACGGTGTGGAAAACGACCGCTACGGCGGAGCCAACATCTCCTTCAATGACGAGGTGCAGATTTCGATGGTCAACGCCACGGCCGAGAATTCGCGCGTGGCCAGCTACAACATGACCTCCAAGCGCGGCGAGAACAACTTGCACGGCATGGTCTACTACAAGCATTTCAACTCCGGCATGAACGCAAGGAACTTCTTCGATCCGGTAAGAATTCCGTTCATCCAGCATGAATGGCAGGCCGAGGCAAGCGGCCCAGTTTGGAAAAACAAGACGTTCTTCTACGCTTCCTGGTTCGCTCAAAGGATTCCGCTCGGGACTTTCAAGAACGCCACGGTGGCCTCGCTCCCGATGCGGCGTGGCGACTTTTCACAGTTCAACGCGCCGAATCAGGTGATTCAGGATCCGCTCTCCGCGGCCGGCGAGGCAGGCAACCGCACACCGTTTCCCGGGCAGATCATCCCTCTCAGCCGCCAGAGCGAGATCTCCCGCAAAGTTCTCGACAACTTCCTCCCCGAGCCGAACCAGGGCAACCCCAACGTGTACAGCACCAACAACTTCGGGTTCCTGCATCCCTTCCACTACGACTACTTCAAGACGAATTCGGTCCAGTGGCGCCTGGATCACAACGTGAGCGCGAAGAATACGGTCTACATCCGGTGGCGGCATGGTTGGACACCCTATGTGCTCGACCGCAACCTGCCCAAGTTCACCTGGACGCGTTACCGTGACCAGGGCCAGTGGATTGTCTCGGACACCCACGTGATTTCTCCGGCAATGGTCAACACGTTCCGCTTCGGGAGATCGCCCAACAAGATCACCGATGGGGACACACAAGCAGGCGTGACTCCGCTCAACGGGGCGGAATCCGTAAAGCTGCTCGGCCTGCAGGGTGTGAATCGAGGCAACTACAGCGCCCAGGGCTTCCCCACCATGAACATCACCGGGATTCAGCCGCTGCAGACGATCGCCGGCGGACTCCTGGCCGATGACATGGACTATACATTCGAGGACTCCATCACCTGGACCAAGGGCAGGCATGTGTGGAAAGCGGGCGGAGAGGTCCGCACCTTCCGGTCATTCGTCGGAACGATACCGGACGGCGCATTCGGCTCATTCGCCTTCAACGGAGCGATGACTCGCTCCCAAGTCGGGTTCGCGGATTTTCTGCTCGGGATTCCGCAGTCGGCCACGCGTCTGGACCCGTTCACCAACCGGACTCGTACGAACAAGGAGACCGGGCTCTTCATCACTGATAGCTTCAAAGCCACCTCACGGTTGACGCTCGACCTCGGCCTCCGCTATGACTACTACTCGCTTCCGACCTTCAGCGACGGGCTGATGTTCAACTGGGATAAGGCTTCCAATACGGTCAACGTCACGCCCGACGGGGCGGCGAAGATTCATCCGCTCTATCCGAAGAACGTCAAGACCGGCAATGGCCCGGTGGTTCCGGAGCCCGATAGAAAGGACATCCGTCCGCGCGTCTCCGGCGCGTATCGGCTAACGGACAAACTCGTATTCCGGGGTGGCTACGGCGCCTTCACCGAACGTATCGATTACTTCGCGCGAATCCTGAGCGGCGGCCCGTTTCAGATCGCGGAGAACTACCAGAATGTGATCGCTCCGGGCGGCGGCGCTTTGTTCCAGTTCCCCAACCCCTTTCCTCAGAGCCTGGCTTCTGCGGGAATTCCGAGCCAGAGCGTCACCGGATTTCCGATCAACACGAAAACCGGAACCATCCACCAGTACAACTTCACCATCGAACGCGACTGGCGCAGCATCGGGTTCCGGACCTCTTATGTCGGCTCCCGCGGCAAAGGCCTTATCTACAATATCGGGATCAACAAACCTCA
>CAMAWS010000421.1 GCA_945861845.1 Candidatus Sulfopaludibacter sp. SbA3
TTTAGCTTTCATGCTTCCTCCTGAATAACTTTCTTTCAAAGTGGTAACTATTTGTTCGCCGTCAGATTTTGATGCACTGCTTCGATAAACATGTCCGTTGTCCAGGGACCGGTGGTCGAACCCCACCGTCCATCGAAGTCCATGGTTAGCTTGGCGGCCTTGATCTGCTGCAGCGTCAGCCCGCGGCCGATCGCATCCTGGATTCGATCGCGCACGACAGCAAGCATGTCGCGATAGTAAACCACATCCGCCAGGTCTGTAAGCCGTCCGTGTCCCGGAATAACCATGGTGCCACCCTGCGTCCTGAACTCCGGAATCCCGATCTCGAGAATCTTGTTGAGCCCCTCGATAATTCCGCTTATTGTGCCGCCCTTTTTCACGTCGATTACGGGATAGCTGACGGTCGACATGATGTCTCCGGCAACGATAACGTCCGAGTAACGGAAATACACGATGCTATCGCCGTCCGTGTGCGCATTCGGCACATAGATCAACTGGACGCCCTCGCCGTTGAAAAAATGACTCAGCTTGAAAGTATTGAGACGGTAGGTTTCGGTCGGCAGTTCATCGCCCGGCAGGGTCTCAGACATGCGGTTGAGCACATTCTCGTGCGTGATCAACCCCGCGCCCTGCGGAACAGCACCGGAACTTGCAATATTGCCGCCAGTGTATGTGACGCCTGCCGCCACGATTTTCTTGTTTCCGCCGACGTGATCCGGATCGATGCTCGTGTTCACAACGTATCGGATCGGTTGCGGAGGTTCGGGCGAACTGATTATGTCGTTGATCGAAGGATTGGCCCATCCATATGGGTTTCGAAATTCCCGACAGTGCAATCCCACGCAAGGCGTAACCGGCATGGGGGTTGAATTCACTGCCATCGACAGCTTGTTCACGACTTCGAGAACTTTTTCTGCATTCGCCGCTGTGCCTGAATCCACAATCAGTACGCCGTCTCTTCCAACGGAAACTGCAATGTTTCCGCCCGCGCCAGTGAGCATGTAAATGTTGCCACTGACCGGCAACACCTGAACCTGATTCTGCTGACCGTAGGCGAGATCCGTGAAACCGGTTATTCCGGAGAAACTGATCGCGGCAGTTAGAGCCACCCACAACGGGAACCTGAGTGATCTTCTCGTCATTATTTCGCCCCCTTCAATTTCAACCGGTACTCCGGATACATCATGTCCGCGCCGCCGCGCCGTGCAGCTTCCTCGGGCACACCGTACTGTTTCAACCAGTCATTAAGGTACGGGTTCTTTCCCGGCAGGTAATGCGGCACCGCCGATGAAATGTTCTCCTCGATGATCGTGCACGGGAAGAACTCGAGTTCCGTCCGTGTATCCAATTCATAGTTGGACGACAGAATGTAAGGTTCCTCGAGGTAAATGGGATCGGTCACGATGGTCGTGATTGTCATGAGGCCTTCGTGCCGCGTCCAGTATTCGTGCATTGTCGCCTTGTCGGAAAGCGGCACGTCATTGTCCTTCAGGTAACCCTGCTTCATGTGGGTCGTGGTGATCACCAACGTATTTCCATCCCACTTCCCCGTCGAAAAGCCCGACCACGTATGCGGCGCATGCTCGGGCGGATGCGGACGCCCATCCATATATATAGGCCGGTCGAGGGACCGGAGCCAGGCCACATGGAAGGCCGTCAACTGGCGGGAGACGGGATTGATTTCCTTCGAGATGCGCATGTTGCCTGCCGCGCGCCACTGGTAAGGTGATGGATGGGGCCTGCACTGAAACTCGGGCAGGCCCCATTCCGCAACGTCACTGGTTTCCGCTCTCATGCGGCCCGCGGCGTTCAGGGGAATGCCGAGATAGTCTCCCAGTTGCTCTCCCTGGCCGCATCGCGCAATAAAGTCTTCCGTACACCGGGAGGACCACTCCCCGGCAAAATCCGTTCCCTGCGCCTGCACCGGTACGGCGGACCACAGCATTGCGACGAACACCGATAAAACAATTCTCTTCATAAGCTCCCCAGTCAACAAGCGGCACGATCTTAGCATCCAGACAATGAGCATTGAGAATTGACCACTGAGCTATGAGAATTCAGAGACAAGAAATGAGCCAATTCTAATCTGCTAATTGTCATAGCTCACTGATCAATTTTCAATTCTCATTCTGGAACCAACCATTCCCCTAATTCCCCGTGACCATCAGATAATAGCTATTGGATACGCCACCGCCGGATCCCGGCTGCACAACCACCAACGGATAGGTTCCGGGCTGCTTGAACGAGCCCGCCGGAACTGTAATTTTCAGATCGCTCGCGCCCTGCGGTGTAGCGCGAATGATTTTGTCGTTCAACAGCACAAAGCTATCGCGTGAAAAATTCTCTCCGGTGATCGTGATGTCCGTGTTCTTCGAACTGGTGGAAATCAGCTCCGGCCACATGTAAGTGATGAACGGAACCTGGAGAGCCGGGTTCGAGAAGTTTTCCTGAACCAATCCCGGCTTGGGAACAACTTCCTTCCAGTTGGCAAGCGATTGCCGGTCGACAACGGATCCGCCTTGAATGAGCTGAAAGATGTCGGCCGTGGCGGAGAGGTCATCGAGCGGATTACGATTCAATACAAGGATGTCGGCGCGTTTACCGGCTTCGAGGGTTCCAACATCCTTCAATTTTCCCCAGGCATCGGCCGCCCAGCTCGTCGTGGCCTGGATAGACTGCATCGGGGTGAGGCCTGCTTCGGTGAGCATCAGCATATCCAGATGCAACGCGAGGCCAGCCGTACCGAGCGATCCGGCGCCGGCATCGGATCCCGAAATGACCTTCCCTCCCCGGCTTACAAATTCCTTAACAAACATTCCCGCCCTCTTGAAGCCTTCCGCCAGATCCTGCGCCGCGGCCGGTGGGCCTGGCTTGAACCCCTGGGCGTAGCGGTCGCGAATGACTTTGGGCAGGCCGGCTGCAATGGGACTTGAGACAAATGCGACATTCAACTTATCAATACCGTCACGATACTTGCTCGCCTTCTCGAACTGCGCCCTGAGCGTGGAATTTATGAACATCCTTCGATCGACCAGCTTCTGCGCAATCGCCGGGAACTTCGTAGTGTCCAGAAGATGCCATGCCTGGATATTGTCGCCGCGCATGATGCGGTCCAGCGTCTCTTTTGGAGCCGTATCTTTGATCAAGCCGAACAAATGCACCGCCGTATTGATTCCGGTATCGGCAATGTCCTCGAATCCAAGGACGACTCCAATCCGCGGACTGGCCGAAGTGTAATGCGCGAAAACCGGCAAACCCTGCTTATGGGCGGCATCTGCAGTGATCTTCATCAATGACGGCTCCATACGCTGGAACATCTTGATGGCGTCCGCTCCAAGCGCTTTCACTTCCGCAACTTTCTTCTCTGCGCTTGCGGCATCGGTGACAATCGCGGTCCCAAGATTGCCCGCAAGAAAACTGTCGGTTGGACTTGCAAAGCCGGGTCCGCCTGGAACAGCGGGCGCGTTGAATCTCTGTGTGGCAGCCATGACGTACGGACCAACGGCTCGTCCCTTCTCGACTGCGTCCCGGTAGGAAACCACCCAGCCCGGCGAATTTCCCAGGTCGCCCACCGTCGTCACACC
>CAMAWS010000422.1 GCA_945861845.1 Candidatus Sulfopaludibacter sp. SbA3
TGGGGGAGTCACCCACAAATTCTTTCAGCGCATGCCGGATGCCGGCATGCATTTCTTTTGCAGACGATGCCCGATGCTCCTTTAAAACGGACGCGAGGCGATCCATCCCGAACTGTTCTTCGACGGCGTTCTCCGCTTCCGACACTCCATCCGTGTAAATCACAACTGAGGATCCGGGTTCCTGGTCGGTGATCTCACGAGAATAGTGAAGCCTGGACAGGAGCCCGACCGGGGGCCCTCCCACATCTTCGAAAACGGTGACTTCGCCGGACGGAGTGACGCGGAACGGAGGATTATGGCCAGCGCGAATGTAGTGAACTCGCCTCTGCTTCGGATCCACGAGCATGATCAGCATTGTGACGAACGTCTGCGGCGCGGTTGTCTCCACGAACGTTTCGTTCAGAATCGACGCAATATGTTCAAGCGCGTGGACGTGGCGGACAAGCGCACGGCATGTAGCATGCAGCGATGACATCACCAGGGCGGCGCCGATTCCCTTTCCCGATACATCGCCTACGATCATGATGAAGCGGTCATTCGGCAGGCGGAAATACCCGAGATAGTCGCCGCCCACGGCATCGCACATCTCGATGTTGCCGCAAATCTGAACGCCGGCATAAGACTCCGGCAGCTCCGGGCAGAAATTCTGCTGAATCTCTCGCGCCAGGACGAGTTCCCGCTCGATCTTCCGCTTTTCAACAATTTCCTGGTGCATCCGCGCGTTATCCAAGGCCAAGCCAACGTGAACGGATACGCCTGCCAGAAAACTTTCATCTTCTTCGGATAACGGGTGGGTGCGGTTCATCAACTCGAGGACGCCGACGATTCCGCCGGTCCGGTTCACGATCGGCATGCAATAAATGTCGCGGGTGCGGTAGCCCAGTACGGGATCGAAGCTTGAATCGAATCTGGGATCGCTGTACGCATCAGGGATATCCATTATCTCGCCGGTCGAAGCGACGGTGCCCGCAATGCCTTGCCCGATTGGCAGCGTAATTTCCTGGCCATCCACGCCCTGAGCCACAAGGCTTCGCAGCAACTGGCGTTCACGATCCACCACAAAGACGCTTCCCCTGTCCACACCGACTTCATCGCGGACGAGCCGCAGGATGATTCCGGTCACTTCCGACAGGTCGATCGTCGAATTGAGGAGTTTTGCGGCTTCCAGAATGCGATGAAGCCTGTTGAGATTGCGGACCGCGTCATGCGGTAGATCCAATGGCCTGCTCATTTCTTGCCGCATTTAGCCACAGAACCCGAGTGAATTAACAGGAGATTCCTACTACTCGACACTAACATCGGCGATCCTCTTCCCTGCGTATCGGAGTTGCATCTGGTCAAACAACTGGATTGTGAGTCTCTCTTCCATTTGAAAGTTCTGCTGAACCGTTCTCCGAGCCCCGACGGCCACGATGCCGGTGTTGGCGCGAACTTTGACCGTTCTGTCGGGATAGGCGACCTCGAAAAACCGAGGCACGAAATTAAACGGCTCACCCGAAATGTCGGTAATGCTCAGCCTTATTCGTTCGGGCAGGAACTCAAGGATGCGCATCTCGAATTGCTCTGTCTTGATGACGGCATCCTTTATGTCCATGCCATTGATCTTAATCGCCATATTTTCAGTCGGCTTATGTTGGATCGGAGCTTAATGAAAATTGAAAACTGCATTGATGAATAATGATTGATCCGCTTGGCAGATCCCAAGAGCATCCCTCATAATTCAACAACATTCATCAATCAATATTCATCAATCAGTTTTCAATTTTCATCCGCGTTACTTCTCCAACCCCAACGGGTCGCATGGACCGCGGCCGCTCCCGATCCTCAATCCGTTGCGGATCGCTTCTGTAACAAATTGCTTGCCGAGCTGAACGGCCTCCACAACGTCTCGCCCCAGCGCAAGATAGGCTGCAATGGCCGCCGAGAGAACGCAACCGGTTCCGTGCGAGTCCGTGGCGGCGACGCGCTGGCTGCGAAATCTCAGGAATCGGCTGCCATCGAAAAGTATGTCCGTTGCATCGCCTTCAATGTGTCCGCCCTTGACGAGCACGTATTTTGGACCGTAACCATGAATGGCGCGCGCAGCTTCTTCCATTGATTCGATCGTGCGTACTTCCCTGCCCGCCAGGATTTCAGCCTCGCGCGCATTGGGCGTTACCAGGAGCGCGAAAGGCATCAGCGTCCGGCGCAACGAGTCGATCGCCCCGGGGTCAAGCAAGGGCGCACCGGATGTCGACGCCAGAACGGGATCGATAACGAGTTTCGAAATGCCGTATTCTCCAAACTTAGCGGCCACCACTTCAACAATCGATGCATTCGCCAGGATGCCGGTCTTCACGGCGTCGGGCGGCAGATCCGCGAGCACCATGTCGAGTTGCTTGCCCACAAAGCCGGGATCGACATTCTGGATCGCGGCCACTCCCTTGGTATTCTGGGCCGTCAAGGCCGTAATTACGGCCATTCCGTAAACGCGCAATCGCGAAAACGTCTTCAGGTCCGCCTGGATTCCGGCGCCTCCGCTGGGATCCGAACCGGCAATTGTGAGGACTTTCGCGATCATTGTCTTAAGCTTCCATACTGGCTCATAACTTGATGGCTGCGCCCTATGCTGCAAGTTTCGCGCTATCGCGCTCACGCTTCGCGCGGGCTTGCATTCGCAGCCGCTCATCGATTGGGCTCGATTATAATGTTGGCTATGATTCGCCTTACAACTTTTCTCCTCCTTCTGGCTGTACCAGCCACGCTCGGCATGGCGCAGGTTCCCCCGGGTGATCCCTATGATGCGGCGAAACACCCGAATCCCATCGTGACCTATGTCACGACGGCCGCGTTTCGGACCTCCAGCTTCGCAGACGCGCAGAAGACCGCGGATATCGAATTGATCGGGTTATCGGGTGAAGAAGGGTCGCTCGTGTCGGTCGATCTTGCGGACGCCGCGTTGCGAAAAGTTCGAATAATGGGACGCAACGTTGACGTTACGTTTTATCCCGTCGTCCGGCAGAACTTTCAGCTCAAGAGCGGTGGCGGCCTCGTGATCTATTCCTTCAAGAATCCAAAATCTTCCGTGCCACGCGCAATTCTCGACCAGGCCGCTGTCGCAAAACCGAAGAATCCCGCTGAAGGCCGGTTTGGCCCCGGTCCGGGTCCTGAGCAGCTCGAGCTTCGCGGCTCGCAGGGCCTGCTGTTCGAAAAGGACGGCCAGGTCACCGTATTCTGGCAGGAAGACGGCGCCTGTCACACAGCGACGGCATCGATGCCCAGGCGGGATTTGTTCCGGCTGCTCGAGGATCTGCTGTAGGGATCCACGGACCTCCATGGCTGTGAAGGACGAGTAATGTGAAGGGGTGTAATCTCACCGGCATCCAAAACATGAAAGCCCCTGTGTCTTTGAGGATAAGAATTTATCCTTCAGGCAGTGAACTTTGACTTGCTCGTCGTCGCTATTTTACTGGTCTACTATAGAATGGGACTTCACAAGAGCTTTGTGGGGAGGCAACGATGCAAACCGTCAAATTTGTGCACTGGCAGGAGAGTGACGCCTGGATCGGTTATCTTCTGGACTATCCGGACTATTGGACTCAGGG
>CAMAWS010000423.1 GCA_945861845.1 Candidatus Sulfopaludibacter sp. SbA3
CGGAGAAGGAAATTGCGGACAAGCCGGCCGCAGAGGAACTGGTAAAGAAGACGTCTGCGCTCGCTGCGGACGAAATTCTCGAACTGTCGGACTCGGACAGCAACTACGAACGATCGCTAATCGAAATTGCAGTAGCTCGTACCCTGCGCGTGATCCTGGAAGGCGCCCTGACCAGGCAATAGATTCAGAGCGCCGCTATCTTCGTGTCCGCTTTGTACGGGGTTTATCGCGATTCGGCATGGCGCATCCCTTTGCAGCTCTTACTTGCCCTTCGCTAGTGCATACGGACTCTCGTCAACGTAGAGTATCTTGCACTTTTGGCACCGGAACACATCCTTCCCCTGTCCCGCCTCTTTTTTCACTGCCGGTTCCAGGTCGGAAATCTTCTTTAGCTTGCCGCCACAGTAAGGTTCTTTCGGGTTATCAATTGGAATATTGCAGACTGTCTGCCGGGGAGCCTTGAGTTTCACGTCGTATTGAGCCTCCAATTATTGACGGCTGCGCCCTGTGCCTTGGGTTTCGCGCTATCGCGCTCACGCTTCGCGTCGGGCTTGCATTCGCAGCCGCTCATCTTAAATTATAACGCGGTCTCATCCCCACTTGAGCTTGCCGCGAAGAACATCGAAATAGTTTTTGTCGGTGGGTTCGACCAGCTTGACCGAAACGTCAGACTTCTCGATTGTCAACCGGTCTTCCTTTTCCAGCTTCAGGCCGACCTGGCCGTCCACGGTGAGGTACACCTCATCCTGGGCGGAAAGCAGAGTGATTTCTATTTTTACTCCAGCCGGAAGGACGATCGGCCGGTTGGTGAGGGTATGCGAACAGATGGGCGTCATCACCATGGCATGCATATTGGGGTAGATGATCGGACCGCCTGCAGAAAGGTTGTATGCCGTGGAACCCGTCGGGGTTGAAACGATGAGGCCGTCGGAGCGGAAGCTGGACACATATTGCCCATCGACGCGCGCCTCAAGCTCGATGATGCGGGCCAGCGTAGCTTTGTTGATCACCACATCATTCAGCGCTCGATAGGTGGCAACATCCTTGTTCGCGCGAGTGACCATGACGTCCATCATCATCCTGTGCTGCATGACGAATTGGCCATCCACCACTCGTTGAAGAGACGGATAGAGTTCGTCAAGCGTCACTTCCGTCAGGAAACCGAGGCCGCCATAATTGATCGCCAAAATTGGAATCTGCCGGTTGCCGAGCAACCTCGCCGCCGCCAGCAACGTTCCATCGCCGCCGAGAACAACGGCAAGGTCGGCTGTCTGAGCGGCCAATGGATCTGTCGAAGCCTCGATACCCTTCGTCCTGAACCATGCCACTAGGTTTGCGGCGACCTCCGCCACATCCGGCTTCTTCGGTTTAGTAACGATTACGACGGTTCGCCAGTTCATTTATCCTTCCGAAAGAAAACAAAAAACTCGCGGTTGCCTTCGCGGCCCGGCACCGGAGATTCCAGCGATCCCATGAACTCGAATCCTGCTTCTTTTCCGCTGCGGGTAATTTTTTCGATCGCGCCCAGTTGCAGTTCTGCGTCGCGCACGATGCCGCCTTTTCCGACCAGGCCGCGTTCAACCTCGAATTGCGGTTTTACCAGCGCCACGCAATGCCCTCCGGGCTTCAGCACCGCCGGTACTCCCGGCAACAGCATTGTAAGGGAAATGAAGGATGCGTCCATGGTCACAAGGTCGACAGGCTCTCCAATATGCTGCGGCTCCAGAAAACGGGCGTTCAATTCAACGGGACGCACCCGAGGGTCATTCCGAATCTTCCAGTCGAGTTGATTGATGTCGACATCCAGCGCGTAAACGCGGCAGGCGTCGTTCAACAACAGGCAATGCGTGAATCCCCCCGTCGAAGAGCCGATATCCAGGCAAACCAGGCCCCGTATATCGAGGCCGAAGGACTGCAGGGCGCCTTCGAGTTTCAGGCCTCCCCGGCTGACGTATCGTGAAGGCTCCTGCCTGAGCCGTATTTCCGCCGTTTCCGATACCGCCATGCCTGCTTTCATTGCCGGCTTGTTGTCGACAAGCACATTGCCGGACATGATCATCGCCAGCGCCTTCTCACCCGACTCGGCAAGGCCGCGCTCAACCAGAACCTGATCGATCCGCTTCTTCAATTATCGATACTCCAGGTAGTCGCAAATACCGGCAAGAACATGCGCACGGCCGCCAAATGGCGCAACCGCCTGCCTCGCATTGTGCAGGAGTTCACGCGCAATGACTTTCGATTTTTCAAGACCGTGGACATGGGGGTAAGTCGCCTTGCCCTCGTCCCGATTGCTTCCATCAAGCTCATCGTCGACATCGTCAAGAATCTGGAACGCCAGGCCAATACATTCCCCATACCTGGAAATCCATCCCAGTTCGGCCGGACCCAGGCCGCCCAGGTAAGCGCCGATCCAGACGGCGCCTCCAAGAAAAGCCCCCGTTTTCGACCGATGGATCGATTCGAGTTCAGCGGCGGTGACGTCTTTTCCTTCCGCCTCGATATCGAGCACCTGGCCGGCAATCATCCCCTCGCGGGTGCCCGCAAAGCGGGACAGGGAGGAAATGACCTGCAGCATACGCTCCGGAGGAAACTCCTTCACGCCAGAGAGAGTCTCGAAAGCCAGAGTCAAAAGCGCATCGCCGGCAAGGATCGCCATGCCTTCATTGAATTGCACATGGCAGGACGGCTTGCCGCGGCGCTCATCGTCATCGTCCATTGCGGGCAAATCGTCGTGGATAAGCGAATACGCGTGAATCATCTCTATCGAAGCCGCAACAGGCAGAATCGGGCTCCAATCGTCCTTGCCTACGATATAACCGGCAATGCAAAGGCAGGGCCGGATCCGCTTTCCCCCGCCGAGCGTGCTGTAGCGCATGGCCTGGTGAACGATTGAAGGTGTGACGTTTTCGCCGGGGAGGAGCTTCTGGAGGGTTGATTCTACGGCTGGCCGTATTCGCTCGAAAAAAGCACTCAGGTCCGTACTGGCGCTCGGCGATTCCATTATTCGTCGCGCTTTGCGCTCCCGCTCTCGGCCTCGAAGGGCACCGCACGCGCCGGACCCGATCCGTTCTTCAGCAATATTTCGACTCGATGCTCGGCCTCTTCGAGCTTAGCGTGGCAGAGGCGCGACAACTTGATACCTTCTTCGAATAGCTCGAGCGCCGAGTCCAGCGTCAATTCTCCGTTTTCGAGTTTCCTGACGATATCTTCCAGGCTTTTCAACGCATTTTCGAAGTCCGGAGCGTCCGACATGGCCCGATTGTAGTTGACCTCATAGTATGATTGGAAGGTCATTAGTTGATGGCTGCGCACTTTGCCTCAGGTTTCGCGCTATCGCGCTCACGCTTCGCGCAGGGCCTGCATTTGCGGCCGCTGATTGATCAACACCACTATGAAAGCCTTACTGGTATCGCCACTCGTTACCCTGCTCCTTCTTTCAGGCTGCGCCCAATCGAAAACAGAAGAGATCATTGACCATGCGACCGTTGTTGCGGATCGCGCTTCGGTGAGGGCGAAAAACAGCTCAACATCACGCACTCTCCAGGTGCTCGCGGCAGGCGAGAAGGTTGAAGTGCTCGAACG
>CAMAWS010000424.1 GCA_945861845.1 Candidatus Sulfopaludibacter sp. SbA3
GTTTACGGCAGAACAACGTTCTGGTTTCGGAAGCCGGCGTTCCCGCCTCCTCGCCGATTCAGAATGGACGCATCTACGCCGAAGTCAGCGCCAGCGCAGCGCTGAACACGGGTATCGCTGTTGCGAATCCAAACAGCAGCGACGCTACGATCAGCTTCCAGATCACAAATACGTCCGGACAAGTTGTTCAGTCCGGTTCCTTTGTGCTGGGCGCCAACAAGCAGCGCGCAGCGTTTCTGGATGGGAGTCCGTTTTTCGGTCCCAAGCCGGTTCAAGGCGCATTGAGCTTCAGTTCAAACGTCCCGGTTTCGGTCATTGCACTGCGAACGTTCGTCAATGAGAGGAACGACTTCCTGATGACAACCCTTCCGGTGGTGGACACGTCAGTTCCTGCCGCCACGGGAACGCAGGTCATACCGCACTTCGCCGATGGCGCAGGGTTCACGACCCACATTCTGCTCGTTAACCCAGGCGATAGCGCGTTGAGCGGTACGGTTCAGTTCTTCAATCAGGGTTCGGGATCCATACCCGGAGTATTCGATCCGGGTTCTGGATCCGTGGCCGGAGCGCCCACAAACGTCAGCATTGGCGGACAGGTGGGAAGCAGTTTCGCGTATTCAGTTGCCGGACGCAGTTCGATGAAATTTTCGACTGCCGGAACCGGCTCGGTGATGACGCAAGGATCGGTGCGCGTGTTTCCCACCGCAGGCGGATCGGCGCCGGTGCCCCTTGTCGTGTTTACTTACAAGCAGGAAGCGTTCACGTTATCGGAGGCAGGAGTACCGGCGATTCAGGGAAGCGTGTTCCGTTTGTTCGTGCAAGCGGCGGGTACGCTGGGAGCGCCGGGAAGCATGGAAACGGGCTTCGCGGCCGCAAATACTTCAGCGAGCCCGGGAACCCTGACGCTGGAGCTCACAAACCTGGACGGATCGACGACGGGTCTGCCGGCGCCGGTAACGCGTCTACTGCCGGGATCCGGGCAGGTCGCGGGCTTGCTGAGCAGTTTCTTCTCCAACGTGCCGAAGCCATTTCGAGGCGTGCTGCGAATTTCGACATCGACGTCGGGCATTTCAGTTGTGGGAATCCGGAGCCGATTCAACGAGAACGGCAGCTACCTGATGACCACAACCCCGCCGACGAATGAGTCGGCTCCGGCATCATCGGTCGATATGATGTTTCCGCACATTGTTAACGGCGGCGGCTTCATCACGGAGTTCATCATATTCAGTGGTGTGGCCGGCCAGTCGACGGGAGGAAACCTGCAGTTCTTCAGAGATGACGGCAACGCGCTCAATCTCACGTTGAACTAAGGTGAGATAATTCGGGGACAGACGCAATTGGATGATTTATACGTCTGTCCCCGAATTATCTCCCGTCCTTTTGACCTCCTCACTGCGTTGGTGTAGATTCGCTGCACCCAGTTTCCAGGAGGTCCCAATGATCAGGCGTTCAGCATTCGTCGTGGCCATCGTGTTGTTTGTGGCCGGTTCCGCTTTTGCCCAGAATGTGCCGCCCAGGGCGACGGCATTCGCAACTGCTCCCGATATCCCTTATGAATCCGTGCCGAACTTCTTGAAGCTGCCGCCCAATCTGTATCTGGGCGAAGGTATTGGCGTGGCGCGAAACTCCAAGGGACAGATTTTCGTCTTCACGCGCAGTGGCCGCACGCGGCTGTTCCAGTTCGATCAGAACGGGAACTTCGTTCGCGAGATCGGCCAGGGCCTGTACGGCTTTGAGATGGCGCACGGTGTCCGCGTCGATGCGCAGGACAACATCTGGACGGTCGATGAAGGAACAAACATGGTTGTGAAGTTCTCACCGGACGGACGCGTGGCCATGGTGCTCGGCCGGAGGCCGGAAGCTGTCGAAGGTCTGACGGCCACCGAGGCGCCCGGAACACCGGCGCCTGCGGCGCAACCTTACCGGTTCAATCGGCCGACCGACATTACATGGGATCCTGCGGGCAACATCTTCGTCGCCGACGGGTACAACAACTCGCGAGTGGCGAAGTACGACAAGAACGGCAGGTTCGTCAAGTCCGTGGGGTCGCGGGGAAACCAGCCGGGGCAGCTCAACACGCCGCACTCGATCACGTCCGACGCGCAGGGCAATATCTATGTTGCAGACCGGGGAAACCGGCGAATCCAGGTTTTCGACAGCGACCTCAACCTGAAAAAGAGCTTCGACAATGTTGGCGCGCCCTGGGCCGTATGCATTACGCCGGGGCCGCACCAGTATCTCTACAGTTCCAATTCAAACCCCGACAACAACAACTCCCTTCTGGCGGCCGTGAGCGGCGAGATCTACAAGATGGAACTGGATGGAACCATCGTTGGAAAATTCGGCAAGCCCGGTAAGCAACTCGGCGAATTCAGCACGGTTCATGCAATCGATTGCCGAAACGAAAATGAGCTCGTCGTTTCGGAGATCACCGCATGGCGGGTGCAGAAGATCATACTGAAACCGCAGGTACAGACCAGCCAGGCGAATGCGCGGAGGGTCCAATGAGAATCTCACAAAGCTTGATCGTTTCCGCACTGACGCTTGTTTTCGCCGCCACCGGCCTGGCGCAGACTCCAGTCCCGGAAATCCCATTTGATGCCGCGGATATCCTGAAGCTGCCTCCGAATATCTACCTGGGCGAAGTGCCCGGCGTTGCCACCAATTCCAAGGGAAACATTTTCGTCTACACGCGGGCCGGATCTCCATTGGCCACCGTGGGTACACAGCGCACATTCACGCGCAGTTCGTCGCGGCTTTTCGAATTCGACTCGACGGGAAAGTATCTGCGCGAGATTGGCCAGGACCTGTATGGGTTCGTCTTTGCCCACGTGGTACGCGTCGACAGGCAGGACAACATCTGGGTGGTTGATGAAGGTTCGAACATGGTCATCAAGTTCGATCCCCAGGGCCGGGTCGTCATGACGATGGGCAGAAAGCCGGAAGAGATTCGCGTTCCAGCGGCCGCAGCCGCCGCGCCCAACGGGGGCGCCGGAGTTCCCGGAGACAATTTCAACCGGCCGACTGATGTCGCGTGGGATGCGGCCGGAAACATATTTGTTGCGGATGGCTACGGCAACTCACGGGTTGCGAAGTTCGACAAGAATGGGCGATTTATCAAGTCGTGGGGCTCGAGAGGTACCGGACCAGGACAGTTCAATGTTCTGCATGCGATCGCCATCGATGCCCAAGGCAACGTGTATGTCGGGGATCGCGAAAACGGCCGGATCCAGGTGTTCGACAATGATGGGAATTTCAAGACTCAGTTTGCGAATGCCGGTTCTCCGTACGCCATTTGCATAACGCCTGGTCCGCAGCAATTCCTGTATACGTCGAATTCGAATCCCAGCACGACGATGGATAACGGCGAGATCTACAAGATGACGCTTGACGGGCGGATCCTCGGAAAATTCGGCATGGCAGGGAAGCAATTGAAGGAGTTCGGCACAACCCACCAGCTCGACTGTCGGAGTGAGAACGAACTGTACGTCGGGGAATTGCTCAACTGGCGGGTCCAGAAGGTGACGCTGCGACCGGCAAGGTCGTCGAACTAGAAGAGGATGCGAGATTCTGCCTGT
>CAMAWS010000425.1 GCA_945861845.1 Candidatus Sulfopaludibacter sp. SbA3
CCGGACCGGGATTTATCCCTGCTTGCGGCTCACCTGGATCCGGATCATGGCGCGTTCCAGCGCGATCAGCGCCCGATTGTAGTCAATGTCATCTCCACCGCGTGAGAGACGCTGTTCTGCGCGATCCTTTGATCGAGTGGCCCTTTCGATATCGATCTCCTGGGCACGTTCTGCGGTTTCCGCAAGAAGGCGCACCTGGTCGGGAAGCACCTCGACAAAACCCCACGCAACGGCGATGAACGTCCAGTGCGTGCTCTTGCGGTAGGCCACTTCGCCGACCTTCAATTCCGAAAACAACGGAGCGTGTCCGGGAAGGATTCCGAGATAGCCCTCGCGGCCGGGAATCTGAAGTTCGTCGACCTGTTCCTTCACGACGGCGCGTTCCGGCGTAACGATTGTGAGGTTGATGGTTGCCTCGGCCATTTACTTTACAGCCTTCATCTTCTCTGCTTGTTCCAGGACTTCCTCGATGGTGCCGACCATGTAGAAAGCCTGCTCCGGAATGTCGTCATGCTTGCCTTCGACGATCTCCTTGAAACCCTTGATTGTGTCGGCCACCTTGACGTATTTGCCCGGCCTGCCTGTAAACTGCTCGGCCACGAAGAATGGCTGCGACAGGAAGCGCTGAATCTTGCGTGCCCGGGCAACCGTCAGCTTGTCTTCTTCCGAAAGTTCGTCGATGCCGAGAATCGCGATGATGTCCTGCAGGTCCTTGTACTTCTGCAACACAAGCTTCACAGAGCGGGCAACGTTATAGTGCTCTGCGCCGACAATTCTAGGATCGAGAATTCGCGAGGACGACGCCAGCGGATCCACTGCCGGATAGATACCCAATTCCACGATCTGCCGCGAAAGGTTCGTCGTGGCATCAAGGTGTGCGAACGTTGTCGCCGGAGCAGGATCGGTGTAGTCGTCCGCGGGGACGTAAATTGCCTGCACGGATGTGATCGAACCCTTGGTTGTCGACGTGATGCGCTCCTGCAGTTCGCCCATTTCCGTGGCGAGCGTCGGCTGATATCCCACCGCCGACGGCATGCGTCCCAGAAGCGCCGACACTTCAGAACCGGCCTGGGTAAAGCGGAAGATGTTGTCGATGAAGAGCAGGACGTCCTGGCCTTCGTCGTCTCGGAAATACTCGGCTGTTGTGAGTCCTGTCAGCGCCACGCGGAGCCGGGCACCGGGAGGTTCGGTCATCTGGCCGTAGATGAGGGCGGCTTTATTGATCACGCCCGACTCCTTCATTTCGAGCCACAGGTCGTTGCCCTCGCGGGTTCGTTCGCCCACGCCTGCGAATACCGAGATACCGCCGTGCTTGGTCGCGATGTTGTTGATGAGTTCCTGGATGATGACGGTCTTTCCGACCCCGGCGCCACCGAACAATCCGATCTTGCCGCCAAGCAGGTACGGTTCAATGAGATCGATAACCTTGATTCCAGTCTCGAACATTTCGAGGTTCGTGTTCTGTTCGATCATGGAAGGCGCGAGCTTGTGGATCGGATCGCGGCGCTTCGCCTGTATCGGGCCCATCTTGTCCACAGGTTCGCCAATCACGTTGATCACGCGGCCGAGCGTTCCCGGACCAACGGGTATGGTCACCGGTCCGCCGAGGTCTTCAGCGGGCATTCCACGCACCATGCCGTCGGTAGGCTGCAGCGCGATCGTTCGAACGCGGCCCTCGCCCAGGTGCTGCTGCACCTCGACAATCACATCGATGGGCGATGGCACGGTGAATCCCGTGCTCGTGATGTGCAGCGCGGTGTGAATGGCGGGCTGCTTGCCTTCGTCAAACTCGACGTCCACTGCGGGACCAATCACCTGTGAGACTCTTCCAATATTCCTGGTATTAGACATTTATAAAGCTCCTGCTCCACTGACCACTTCAATAATTTCGCGCGTAATTGCGGCCTGGCGCACGCGGTTCATATTCAGCGTCATCGCGTCGATCATTTCGCCTGCGTTTCTCGTGGCGGTGTCCATTGCAGCCATACGCGCTCCGTGTTCCGAAGCGATGGACTCAAGCAACGCACGGTAAATTTCGATCTCAACATAACGCGGCAACAGCCGGTTGAAGATTTCCTGGGGGGGCTGCTCGTAGATGTAGTCGATCTGGGATGGGGTTTCCTCCAGGTCTTCCTTCTTCAGCGGCAGCAGCTTCTCAACGACCAACTTCTGCTGAATCGCCGACTTGAATTCGTTGTAGATGACGTAAACGGCATCAAATTCCGCGCTGGAATAGCTTTCAATGACCTTTTCGCTCAGCTCACGCGCGTGGCCATAATCCAGCTTTGAGAAGATGTTGACGGCTTCCGAATGGATGGTAACCTCGCGCCGCCGGAAGAAGTCCCTGGCCTTTTTCCCTGCGAACGAGAAAGCCACGGTCTTGCCGCTGTGTTCGCGAATAAAGTTTTGCGTGGCGCGCAGGATGTTGGTGTTGAACGCCCCGCAAAGTCCGCGATCCCCGCTCACAACGATAATCAGGATTTTTTCTTCCGGCCGAACCGCGAGGAGCGGATGAGAGACCTGTCCGCCAGACAAATCCGCGAGGACCCTCCGAAGCTGGTCGGCGTATGGCCGCGCGCTCAGCACGCGCTCCTGGGCCCGCCGCAACTTGGCCGCGGAAACGGTCTTCATCGCCTTCGTGAGCAGTTGTGTGTTCTTGACCGAGCGGATTCTCCGCCGGATATCCAACAAGCTTGGCATATTTCAGTTTTCCATCCATGGATGCGCGCAAGCCATCCATGGGCGCGATTATGTGTTTACGCGGCGCGGCCGCGCTCGCTCTTGAACCTTTCCTTGGCTTCCGTCAGTACCTTCTGGAGTTCTGTCTTGATGTCGGCATCGATTTCCTTCTTTTCCCGGATCCTGGCCAGCAGTGCAGCGTGGCTGGTGTCCAGAAACCGGTAAAGCGACTGTTCGAACGCGCCGAGCAGCGGGACTTCGAGATCATCGAGGAGCCCGTTGGTGCCGGCAAAAATAATGACGACCTGTTTCTCGATCGGCAACGGAACGTACTGGTCCTGCTTGAGGATCTCGGTTAGCCGTTGACCGCGCGACAGCTGCGCAAGAGTCGCCTTGTCGAGATCGGATCCGAACTGCGCAAATGCCGCCAACTCGCGGAACTGTGCGAGGTCGAGACGAAGCGAACCTGCAACCTGCCGCATTGCCTTGATCTGCGCGCTGCCCCCCACGCGTGAAACGGAGAGGCCTACGTTAACTGCCGGCCGGACGCCGGAATTGAACAAGTCCGATTCCAGGTAGATCTGGCCGTCAGTAATGGAAATAACGTTGGTCGGAATGTATGCCGAAACGTCGCCAGCCTGCGTTTCAATAATCGGCAGCGCCGTGAGCGATCCGCCTCCATTTTCCTTGCTCAATTTTGACGCGCGCTCGAGAAGCCGTGAGTGCAGATAGAAAACATCTCCCGGATAAGCTTCGCGGCCGGGCGGGCGGCGGAGCAGGAGCGAGATCTCGCGGTACGCGGCAGCGTGCTTGGAAAGATCATCGTAAACACAGAGCGCATGCTTGCCGTTATCCCGGAAATATTCGCCGATTGCGGTGCCGGAATAAGGCGCGA
>CAMAWS010000426.1 GCA_945861845.1 Candidatus Sulfopaludibacter sp. SbA3
TGGCAGCAGCCAGCATCAGGAGGGATAGGCGTCTCATGTTCTTAATCTAGGCCCATGTTATCATGCCCAATTACACGGGTTACTATGCTTAGACTGATGAATACACTCTCCGGCACACTGGAAAACTTCGAGCCCATGGATGGGACGACTGTGCGCATGTATACGTGCGGTCCGACCGTCTACAACTACGTTCATATCGGGAATTTAAGAACCTATATATACGAAGATGTGCTCCGGCGTCACCTTTTGAGTAAGGGATGGAAACTGGTGCACGTGATGAACATTACCGACATCGACGACAAGATTATCAAGCGGTCCATCGAGTTGGGCGTGGATCTCCGCAGCTTCACGGCGCCCTATACGGCCGCTTTTTTTGAGGATTGCGCCACGATCCGGATCCAGCGTCCCGACATCGTCACCCCGGCTACGGAACACATTCCGGAAATGATCGCGATCGTGGAGAAACTGCTCGAAGGGGGCTACGCATACCGGGAATCCGATTCGATCTATTTTCGAATTTCGCGCTTTCCAACCTATGGGCGCCTCTCGCGTCTGGACAAGAGGGAACTGAAGATCGGCGCACGCATCGACGCGGATGAGTATGAAAAGGAGGAGCCTAGCGACTTCGTACTATGGAAGGCGCCAAAGGATGAACGCGAACCCCGCTGGGAGGCGCCATTTGGCGCCGGGCGTCCCGGGTGGCACCTCGAATGCTCTGCCATGGCCATGAAGTACCTGGGGGCCACGCTCGACATTCACTGCGGTGCCGTCGATAACATCTTTCCTCATCACGACAATGAGATCGCGCAGAGCGAGGCGGCAACCCATAAGCCGTTCGTCCGCTTCTGGCTACACGGCGAGCACCTGCTGGTCGAGGGCGAGAAGATGGCAAAGTCGAAGGGCAATTTCTTCACTCTCAAGGATTTGATCGAGCGCGGGCACGATCCGCTCGCCATCCGGTACTTGCTGATTTCAATTCCTTACCGCAAGCAATTGAACTTCACATTCGACAGTCTCGCCGCCGCAGGAGCAGCGCTGGACCGGATCAAGGATTTCTTCTTTCGTCTTGGCGCCGCCAAACTCACTCCGGGATCGAATCCCGGACTGGCGCTGCTGATCGCGGGTGCGCGTGAGCAGTTCGAGGCCGGACTCGACGACGACTTGAACACGGCCGAGGCGCTCGCAGCGATTTTTAAACTGATCCGTGAGTCGAATATTGCGCTCACCGATGGATTGATGCGGGAAGACGATCGTGCCGAAATCCTTAAATGGTTTGAGCTCGTCGAAGAGCGGCTTGCAATCCTGCCCCCAATGGAACATCGCGTGCGCGACGATGGAGAGGATGGAGAAATCAATTCGCTGATCGAACGGCGAAACGAAGCTCGCAGGAACCGGGAGTTTGCGATGTCGGATCAGATTCGGCAGGAACTGCTCGACCGTGGCATCGTGATAGAAGATACCCGTGAAGGCACGAGATGGCGCCGCAAATAGACAAACTTCCAAAGATCATCACGGAACTTCCCGGCCCGAAGGCTCGCGAAGTCATCAAGAGTGACAGCCGGTACGTTTCGCCCTCCTACACGCGCTCTTATCCCCTGGTGGCTGCGAGCGGCCGGGGCGCAATCGTCGAAGACGTTGACGGCAACCACTTCCTGGATTTCAATGCGGGCATTGCGGTGTGCTCCACAGGCCACTGCCATCCCGATGTTGTACGAGCCATCCAGAAACAGGCCGAATCGCTTATTCACATGTCCGGGACGGACTTCTACTACCGGCACATGCCGGAACTCGCTCAAAAACTCGAAGCGTTGATGCCAGACGGCAAGGCATGGCGCTGTTTCTTCGGTAATTCCGGCACCGAGGCGATTGAAGCGGCAATGAAGCTGGCCCGATATCACACGGGCCGGTACCAGTTCATCGCGTTCCAGTATGCGTTTCACGGCCGCACGATGGGTTCCCTGTCGCTCACATCTTCAAAGCCCGTTCAGCGAAAGGGTTTTGGCCCCCTCGTTCCCGGCGTAACGCACGCGCATTACGCGAACTGCTATCGCTGTCCACTGAATCTCAGTTACGGCTCCTGCGGCGTCGCCTGCGCCAGCTACATCGAAGACACGCTTTTCAAGACGACCGTTCAGCCCGATGAGGTTGCCGCAATCATCGTCGAATCCGTTCAGGGCGAGGGAGGCTACATTGTGCCTCCTCCGGAGTTTCTGCCGGCGCTGGAGAAGATTGCCCGCAAGCACGGAATCCTGCTCATCGCAGATGAAGTGCAATGCGGCATGGGCCGGACGGGAAAGATGTTCGCCTTCGAACACTTCGATTTTCATCCCGACATCATTGCGATCGCGAAAGGCGTCGCGTCGGGTATGCCGCTCGGTGTCACCATGGCGCGCTCCGAAATCATGGACTGGCAACCGGGCGCGCATGCTTCAACCTTCGGCGGCAATCCTGTTTGCCTGGCGGCTGCAATCGAAACAGTCCGGCTGCTCGATGAAAAATATGTCGCCAATTCGGCGAAAGTGGGCGAATTCATGAAGGCGGGACTGAGACGCCTGATGGACCGGCATCCCGTAATAGGCGACGTTCGTGGGCTGGGACTCATGCTCGGCGTGGAGATCGTGAAGGATCGAACGACGAAGGAAAGAGCGACGGAGATGCGCGACGCCATCATTAACGAATGTTTCCGGCGCGGCGTACTTGTGCTCGGAGCAGGACCATCCACGATCCGCATATCGCCCCCGCTCATCGTCGACGAGGAGCAGGCCCAGTTCGCGGTCGATACGTTTTCCGCCGCCATTTCCGCCGTCGCGGGCTAGTCGAGAGGTCCTGATGCCGTTGCCCCTGCTGTGGAACAAAATCATTTCATTCGGCCGCCGCTCTGAAATCCTCGGAGTCGGCTACCTGAAGTCGATCGGCTATCGCGTGGTCGCCAGCAGTTATCAGGCGAAGGGCGGTGAAGTCGATATTGTGGCGTGGGATGGCGGCGTGCTGGCATTCATAGAAGTGAAGGCCCGGCGGAACGACGATCCGCCCGAAGATGCCGTCGGCCCCAGGAAGCAACAGCGCGTCATCCGCGCGGCAAATAACTATATGTCGCGATACCGCATGCATGACACGCCCTACCGGTTCGATATTCTCGCGGTTACGGTACTGCCAGGTTCAACTCCTTCATTCCGGCTCATCCGCGATGCGTTCAGGGACAATTAGGCGTGGTTTGGGATAGTCCCCTCCTCCTTGAGGTGACGAGAGGACACACGTTACACCGGGGCTGGCGATGAGAATTGAGAATTGATTGTTGAGTAATGAATGATGTCCTTAGTGCATTAATCATTATTCATCAATCAGTTTTCAATTCTCATCCGCAACTCCCGGTCGTTCGTGTGGGTAATCGTCAGCTCAAGGAGGAGGGGAATAATAATGCTTTGAAGATTTACAGCTCTTGAATGGGGGTCTTCTCGTACCTATAATTGACGGGTACTCTGCGGGACTAACTCAGTGGTAGAGTGCGACCTTGCCAAGGTCGAAGTCGCGAGTTCGAATCTCGTGTCCCGCTCTTGAGAAAAGCCCAG
>CAMAWS010000427.1 GCA_945861845.1 Candidatus Sulfopaludibacter sp. SbA3
ATTACATGAAGGCCTATGAAGAATGTCTCAGCGCCACCAGCACGCGCGACTCTCCCTGGTACATCGTACCTGCAGACAATAAAGAGAATGCGCGGCTAATCGTGTCCCAGGTCGTGCTCGATACGCTTGGCGGGCTTGGCCTGCGCCATCCGAAGACGAGCAAGAGCCGATTGCGTGAATTGGAGGCTATACGCAGGCAGCTTCTTGCTGAAAAGGACCGATAGCCACCTGTGGGCGCGGGGCTTCAGCCCCGTGCAAAGTTCAAAAGAAAAAATTCTTGTTGGAGCCTGGCACGGGGCATGAAGCCCCGCGCCTACCGTCCAGAAAATGGTCCGGCCTCGGGTTTTCCCTGAGTATTCGCAAGCGGACCCAGTTCTGCGGCCACACCGCGCGCAATCGCAGCCGTTTCGCTGCCGGCCTGGAAGCACGTGAAATCCGGTCGATCGCGCCATGCCAGGGGGCCGCACAACCGCACACCCGCCGTCACAGCGGCATCATGGACGATGTTGATCGCCCGCTCGTAGTCCGGACTGCCCTGCGCGTAACCGGAGAAGTTGCCAAGATCTCCGCTTGCCGCAAAAACGGCTGTAACGCCGGGAACCTTTGCGATCGCATCGGCGTTCTTGAGACCTTCGAGGGTCTCGATCATCAGGATCAACACGATATTGTCGTTGATCGTGCTGCGATAGCCGCCCGGAACATTGCCCCACATGGCGGCGTCGAAGGCCTGGCCGCCGCCGTTGCTGCGCCGGCCCATTGGCGGGAAGTACGTCCAGTTCACCGCTTCGATCGCTTCCGCAACGGTGTCAACGGTCGGCACAACGAGGACGAGCGCTCCGGCATCCAGCGCATGCTGAATCTCGCGCTCATCGGTATAGGCAATTCGCACGCCGGGAACAGCCCTTGCATTCGGGCAGGTTCGCCACATCCGGGACACCGCCTGCCAGTCGTGCTGGTCATGCTGCATCTCAGTCCAGATGAAGTCGTAACCGGCATTGGCCATCGCACAGTACGTTGCAGGATCCGTGGCGCTGAACAGCGTGCCGCCCGTCACCTTCCCTCCCTGCATCATCTTGAGTTTGACGGGATTCCAGACCTTGGCGGCCAGTGGCGCATTAAACGCAGGGCCGTATTTCCATGTGGCCGCGTCAAATGGCCCCTGATTGACTGCGCCCGGCAACGGAACGGCCCGGGCGTTGCTGTCCTTGCCGGCTGGAGCGGCCAGCGGAAACTGCGTGGCGCCGGCGGCCGGGTTGTTTGCGTACGGATCGGCGCTCGGAGTCGGCTGAACCTGCGTGTTCTGTGCCTCGGCGCCAAACGCTGCGACAGCCAGTACTAAGGATGCGACGACGGGAAATACTGCTTGCCTCATGGTCATTCTCCGATCATGCGATGGTTAGTGAATTTCGCTAATAAGAAGAGCTGCTTGCGATGTGACCCGAACAGCGGGCGGCGGAACGACTTGCGTGTCCCGCCGCCCTCCAGGTCAGCGAACTAGAAATTCAAACGGGCGTTGATAACAAATCGGCGATTCCCGCCCGCAGAAGTGATGCGGCCGAAACTGCCCGAATTGATACTCATGTTTGCCGCCAGCGGAGCGGCGAAAGTCGGATGATTCAGGACGTTAACCATGTCCACCCGGAATTCGAATTCCTTCGTTTCCGTAAGCCTGACGCGCTTGATCAAGTTGGCGTCCAGCCCGATAAGCCCCGGTCCCTCGACCCATTTCTGGCCGAGCGTTCCAACCTGGCCCGGACTCGGGTTCACAAGCAACAAGTTTCCCTGTGCGTCCGTGATTGCCTTGTTGCTGAACGAACCCTGGAGCGCATTCGCGTTAGAGACACCGGCTCTCGCGGGATCGGCAATTTGAATAATGCCGGGGAACAGCGTCACGCCGTTCGCCAGCTTGGTTACTTTCCCTGCGTCTTTCGGGAAATTCCCGACGATGTTCGGCGTCATATTAGTTGTGGTCTGCCAGATCGTCGAAACAGGCGCCGTGATATTTATTGGCGCGCCCTGAGCCAGGCTCAAGATCCCTCCCAACTGCCACCGCTCAACGAAACGTTGTACCCATGCCGGCGCGCTGCTCAACAACGGCCGGCCGTCACCGAACGGCAACGCGTATGTTCCGTTAGTCGTCATGAATTGCGTGCGATGGAAACCAAGCAGCGATTTTTGAAGCTTCCGGTTTGAGGGATCCACGTAATCCACCACCGCATCGTTGTCGCTCTCGCCCATGCTCTTGCTCCATGTGTACGAGGTCTGCAGCGAGAAGCCCTGCGACAGGCGCTTGGTCAATTGCACCTGCATTGCGTGATACGTGGAACTGCCCGGATTCGAGTGAAGGGTCACGGCCCCGAATTGGGGATTAAGCACAAAGAAATTCTCCGGGAACCGGCCGCTGTTCCTGACAAAACCGCCGCCCTTGCCCGTAATGTTCGTACTGCGGTTGAGGAAGTCCGCCAGGCCACCGACGTTGCCGTCAGCGACAAATGCGCGCGTTGCCGTATAGGCTCTCAGTGCCGCCGATCCGGTTACAGTCGTGCCGTTCACCACTCCCGCGCCGGGAACATTGAGCCCATTCAACATCTGATCGAACATTGGCGCGTTGCCGCCGTTCCTGGTGGTGTTAAAAGCGTCCAGGAAAGTCTGTCCGCCTGGAAGGGCCGCATTGATCTTCACTGCGTTGAGCGGGATTCCGCCCCACAGCGCCGTACCCTTCGTCCCGACGTAGGACACGCTCATGGTGAAGTTTTGCGCAAGCTCCCGCTGAATTTCAAAGTTGAAATTCTGAATATAGGGATCGCGCCGGTCATATGCATTGATGGTTTCCGTCCGGCTTCCGTCCAGCGGGACGGCCGCCAGCGGCGCGAACTGCTGGGGTATCGGCAAAGCTAGATTCGCCAGCGAGAGGTAACCCGGTTGCGTGTACGTGAGGCCGGTTTGTCCGCCGGTACTGCTGCCACCGAACAATCCCGTCACCGCGCCGCCCACGGCGTTGATGCCGCCGGACGCACCCTTCAGAGGGCCTCCCGCGATGCTCCAGCCATAGCCGATGCGAAGTACGGTCTTGTCTTTTCCCAGCCACGGAAGCGACCAGGTCACGCCAAACGATGGAGCAAGGTTGTTCCAGTCGTTCTTGTTGACCGTGAGGTCCTGATTGGGCGAATTCTTGCCGACAAACTGCGGCCGCGTCAAGGCGCCGCACGAAATGCCGCACAATCCAGCATTGGCTCCACCGACAAGGGCTCCCGCGCGTCCGAACTTCTCATACGGAACGCCGAACCATTCGTAATGGACCCCGACGTTCAGCGTGACGCTCGGAGACACTTTCCACGTGTCTTTGAAGAACGCGCTCATCTCGTTTGCGTGCCAGTCGCGAAGCCGCATCCGGACTCCGTCTTTGTATCCCAGGAATACGGGATTTTTCGGATCACGAATGTCGAAGCCTTCCATGACTCTCGCCACCGAACCCGAAAGGTCGGTAAGCAGGTTTCGCGCCGCCGCCTGGTTGTTGGCGCTCAGTCCGGGAATGGC
>CAMAWS010000428.1 GCA_945861845.1 Candidatus Sulfopaludibacter sp. SbA3
GCTCCTCCTTATCTCTTCAAGATCTCCTCAAAAATAGCACCTGGACACCCAACGCTGGTCCATCACCAGGTCAGTATCGGAATAACGGAGTCCTGGATGGGCAGCCCAGTGACGATGGCTTTGTCGCCGGCAAGGTACATGTCGATTTCGCTGCGAACACCGAAGTCACCCTTCAGGTAGACTCCAGGTTCGATCGAGAAGCACGTGCCTGGAATCAGGCGGCGGCTGTCCTGGGTTTCAAGGCTGTCGATGTTTGCGCCATTCCCATGAACTTCCTCGTGAATCGAATGGCCCGTCCGGTGAATAAAGAACTCACCATAACCGGCATCGGCAATCGATTGCCGCGCGGCGGCGTCAACTTGCCAGCCATACAGCGTCTCCGAACCCAGGTATCGCTTTTCTACCGTCTTTATGGCGGCATCGCGGCCGTCGCGTACAACGTTGAAGATCTTCTGATACTTCTCCGGAACGGATGCTCCGATAAACCCTGTCCACGTAATGTCGTCGTAGACGGCATGCGGCCTGCGCCGCTTCGACCACATATCGATCAGGAGAAAATCGCCTTCTTTCATGATCAGGCTGTGCTCGGCGTCCGGTGAATAATGCGGATCCGCGCTATGTTCGTTAATGGCGACAATGGGACGATGCCCCGCCATGAGGTCGCGCCGCTCAAACTCCTGCCAGATGAAATCCTGGATATCCAGCTCTGTCACAGGAACGCGCTCCCGGATCCGCCGGCCAACCTCCCTGAACGCGACATCGACGATTTCGCGCATGTGCTTTGCGGCGTACAAATGGGAATCGAGTTGTTCGGCGCTCCATACAGCTTCAAATGTTTGAACCATGTCCGCCGACGAAACGACTTCAACTCCGCAGCTACGGACCAATTCGATCGTCCCGGCATCAACGCGCGAGATGTACGGAATCGAGTTCATCGGCGAATACTGCATTGCCACTTTCTTGAAGCCGCCGAGCACTTCGCCGAGATTTTCCTGAATCTGCTGCCATGGCAGATAAATGCGCTTGTCGCCGGGAAGGCTGTCGAGCACCGCTGGCTCAATGGCGTGGACGATTTTTTGTGGCGCCCCGGAAGCGGGAACAAAATAGAACCATCGCCGCGTGGCGAAACGTGCATGATCCAGGCCGAGGATGTTTTCAGCGATAGGATCGCTGCCTCGAAAGCTGTAAAACAGCCAACCGTCGAACTTTTCCTGCTTGAGCGCTGACTGAAGCGAGAGGATCAGGTCTTTGTTCATTTGCTGACTATTATAGAATCGTCGTCTCTATGTCCAACAAGAGTCGTTACCTTCAGGGTCACAAAATTGAGCCGCCGCCGATAGACGCCAACATCTCCCTGGTAGATCTTATCGACAAAACCTTTAACGCATACAACGCCGCGAGATTTCGTGAAGCATGCCAGCTCTTCACTGAGCGCATGCTTGCCGACGACGTCACGATCGGCATGAGTCTCTCGGGCGCCATGACTCCCGCAGGCCTTGGAATGGCCGCCATCATACCGTTGATGCGCGCTGGCTTTATCGACTGGATTGTCTCCACGGGAGCCAATATCTATCACGATACCCATTTCGGGATCGGCCTCGAAATGCGCCGCGGGCTTCCGAACCTGGACGATCGTATCCTGAGAGAGGAACAGGTCGTCCGGATCTACGATATTTTCTTTGAATACGACGTCCTGCTGAAAACCGACACTTTCTTCCGCGAAATCATCAGCGCGCCGGAATTTCAACGAACAATGAGCACCGCGGAATTTCACTACCTCGCAGGCAAGTACGTACTGGAGCGGAGCCGGGTCTTGAAACTCACGGACAAATCGCTGCTGGGCGCCGCCCACGAGCTTGAAATTCCAATCTACACGTCGTCGCCCGGCGACAGTTCCATTGGCATGAACGTGGCTGCGAAGGCGCTGGACGGAAACAAACTGCAGTTTGACGTCAATGCCGACGTGAACGAAACAGCGGCTGTCGTGTACGGCGCGAAAAAGAGCGGCGGCAAGAGCGCGATCCTGATCATTGGCGGCGGTTCTCCGAAGAATTTTGTCCTTCAGACCGAACCGCAAATCCAGGAGGTGCTGGGCCTCGACGAGAAAGGCCACGATTACTATCTGCAGTTCACCGATGCGCGCGTCGACACCGGCGGCCTGTCTGGCGCAACGCCTGCTGAAGCCGTCACGTGGGGCAAGGTCGATCCCGACAAACTGCCCGACGCCGTCGTCTGTTATCTCGATTCAACCGTGGCTCTCCCACTGATCACCGCATATGCTCTTGCGAAGCACAAGACCAGGAAGCCCCGGCGGCTGTACGCGCACCGGGACGCCCTCCTGGAGCAAATGAAGGCTGCCGCGCGGGAAAAAGGAACTATCAAAGGTGACTAGATGGTGAATATTGGAATCGACAGGACCGTCCGGGCAGCTTGCCCGCACGACTGCCCGGACACGTGCGCCATGCTCGTCGACGTAAACGCCGAGGGCCGGGCCGTGCGCGTCAAGGGCGACCCGGACCATCCCTTCACTCACGGAGGCCTTTGCGTGAAGGTCGCGCATTACGAAAAGCGGACCTACCATCGCGACCGTCTTCTGTACCCCATGAAACGCGCTGGCCTGAAGGGCTCCGGCCAATTTCAGCGGATATCATGGGACGAAGCCCTCGACACAATCGCCTCACGACTGGGCGATGTCGCGAGGGACAATCCGCAATCGATCCTTCCCTACAGCTACGCTGGCACGATGGGACTTCTCCAGGGGGCCAGCATGGACCGCCGCTTTTTCCACAAGCTGGGAGCATCTCTGCTGGATCGTACGATCTGCTCCAGCGCAGGCATGTTCGGGATGCGCTACACCGTGGGCGCATCGGTTGGAACCAATCCCGAAACCGTGGACCAGGCCCGCTACATCCTGATCTGGGGCTCGAATCTCATCACCTCCAACATCCACCTGTGGCGATACGTTCTCCGGGCACGCGCAAACGGGGCTCGCGTGGTGACAATTGACCCGCTCCGAACAAGAACCGCCGAGCAGTCGGACGAACACTTGGCGATCATGCCGGGAACAGATGGAGCCTTTGCCTTGGGAATGATGCACGTGATCCTTCGCGATGGCCTTCAGGACCAGGACTACATCGATCGATTCACGATCGGGTTCCCGGAGCTGAAGGCGCGAGCGGAAGAGTATCCGCCATCGCGGGTCAGTTCCATAACCGGCCTGCCGGAGGAAACGATCGAGCGAATCAGTCGCGAATACGCAAAGAACGCACCGGCATTCATCCGCGTGAACTACGGCCTCCAGCGGCATGCCGGCGGCGGAATGGCGGTTCGCAATATCTTCTGCCTTCCTGCGCTGGTAGGTGCGTGGCGGCATCCCGGCGGCGGAGCACTACTCAGCACGAGCGGTTTTTATCCGATGAACTTCGCTGCACTGGAACGCGCAGATCTGATTCAGGGGAAACCGCGCACCGTCAACATGAGCCAACTTGGTGACGCTTTTTGCAATGCAGACCCGCCGGTGCGCGCACTGGTCGTATA
>CAMAWS010000429.1 GCA_945861845.1 Candidatus Sulfopaludibacter sp. SbA3
TTCTCGAGATCCTTCGGACCCACCTCGATCCGCAGCGGTATGCCTCGCCTCTCCCACTCGTTGAATTTCCAACCTGGGCTATGCTGCTCGCGATCATCGACCTTGAAGCCGATACCGGCCGCCTTGAAAGCCGTGGTAAATCGTCCCACGGCTTCCATAACTTTCTCCTTCTCTTCCGGCTTCCTGGCAATCGGCACCACCACGACCTGTATTGTCGCCAGACGCGGCGGGATGATAATGCCGTTATCATCGCCATGAGCCATGATCAGGGCGCCGATCATGCGCGTGGAAAGACCCCAACTCGTTGCGTAAACGTATTCGCGAGTTCCCTGCTGAGTCTGGAACATGACGTCAAACGCTTTCGCAAAGTTCTGGGCCAGGTGATGAGACGTGCCGGCCTGCAGGGCCTTTCCATCGCCCATCATGGCCTCGATCGAATAGGTATGATGCGCTCCCGCAAACTTTTCGCGTTCGGACTTGCGTCCTTCGATCACCGGCATCGCCATGAAATCTTCAGCGAACCGCCGGTAAACGCCGAGCATCCGAACCGTCTCTTCTTCGGCCTCTTCGAATGTTGCGTGGGCCGTGTGCCCTTCCTGCCAGAGGAACTCGGTTGTACGCAGGAACAGGCGCGTTCGCAGTTCCCATCGCACGACGTTCGCCCATTGATTAATGAGAAGCGGCAGGTCGCGATAGGACTGAATCCAGTTCCGATAGGAATGCCAGATGATCGTCTCGGACGTCGGCCGAATGATCAGCGGTTCCTCGAGTTTTTGGCCTCCGGCGTGGGTAACGACGGCCACCTCGGGCGCGAATCCCTCGACGTGCTCGGCTTCCTTCTGAAGGAAGCTCTCGGGAATGAACATCGGGAAATACGCGTTTTGATGTCCTGTTTCCTTGAACATGGCGTCCAGGGCGCGCTGCATCTGTTCCCAGATCGCATAACCGTTCGGGCGAATGATCATGCAGCCCTTCACTGGCGCGTAATCTGCCAGTTCGGCTGCTGCAATCACGTCGGTATACCAGCGGGAATAGTCTTCGCTACGCTTCACAATCTTCGTTTCGGCCATACGTCACACTCACAATCCGCAGGGATAGAGAAACATCGGATCATAACACGACACTTTCCGTTAGACAGTGTGCCAGCCCGTTGTTATGGCAGAATAGTTTCTCAATGGCCAAAGACCTAACAGACTCGACCAGGAGGAAGCCTTCCGAACGCAAGCGCCCGTTCACTACGGTTTCCGGAGTTCCGGTAAACCAGGTCTACACAGCCGGCGATATCCAGGAACTCGAATACGAAAAGGACCTTGCCGATCCGGGCAGCCCCCCATATACGCGCGGAATCTATTCGGACATGTATCGGGGCAGGTTGTGGACAATGCGCCAGTTCAGCGGCTTCGGTATGGCCGAAGACACGAACGAGCGATTCCATTACCTCCTGAAGAATGGGCAGACCGGCCTTTCGGTGGCGTTTCACCTGCCCACGCTGATGGGCTACGACTCGGACCACCCGATGTCGGAGGGCGAGGTTGGCAAGTGCGGCGTTGCCATCGATTCGCTGGCCGACATGGAAACGTTGTTCAAAGGCATCCCGCTCGACAAGATCAGCACGTCGATGACGACCAACGCGCCGGCCGCGATTCTCTGGTCCATGTATCTCGCCGTAGCCGAAAAGCAGGGCGTCGATTGGAAGGAACTGCGAGGCACGATTCAAAACGACATCCTCAAGGAGTACATCGCCCAGAAGACGTACATCTTCCCGCCGAAACCATCCATGAAGCTCATCGTGGATACCTTTGAGTTCGGCACGAAGCATGTCCCGCAATGGAACACGATTTCCATCAGCGGCTATCACATTCGCGAGGCGGGATCGACCGCCCTTCAGGAGCTCGCTTTTACGCTTTATGACGGCATTGAGTACGTCCAGTGGGCGCTTCGCGCCGGCCTCGACGTTGACGACTTCGCGCCCCGGCTTTCATTCTTCTTTAATGCTCACAACGATCTTTTTGAGGAGGTCGCCAAGTACCGGGCGGCGCGCAAGGTCTGGTACAAGGTCATGACCCAACGGTTCAAGTGCAAGAACCCAAAATCAGCCGTTCTTCGATTTCATACGCAGACGGCGGGCTGTTCGCTCACTGCCCAGCAGCCTTATAACAACATCGTGCGCGTGGCAATTCAGGCCCTGGCTGGAGTTTTGGGTGGAACTCAATCGCTGCACACAAACTCGCTTGACGAAACGCTCGCATTGCCCACCGAGCACGCGGCGCGCATTGCGCTGCGCACCCAACAGGTCATCGCGCACGAAACCGGCATTCCTGAAACTGCGGACCCCTTCGGCGGATCGTACTTCCTCGAGCGGCTCACGCTCGACATGGAGAAAGGCTGTCTTGAGTATTTTGAGCAGCTGGACGCGCTCGGCGGCATGGTAGCGGCGATCGAAAATGGATTTCCACAGCGGGAAATCCAGAACGCCTCTTACGAGTATCAGAAGGCAATTGAACGGGGCGAAAAGATCGTCGTCGGTGTAAACGACTTCGTTCTCGAGGGAGAGCCGCCAATTGACACTCTTTCGATCGATGAGTCGGTAACCGCCCGCCAGATAGCGCAGCTTCGCAGTCTTCGCCAGGCTCGCGACAATGGCCGCGTCCGCACGACCCTGGATGAACTTCGAAACGCGGCAAAGGCGGACTCGGTTAATATGATGCCCTGCATCCTGGATTGCGTGCGCGCCTACTCCACGCTCGGAGAAATTTGCGATGCGCTTCGAGCTGTCTATGGCGTCTATGAGGAACCCGCATTTTGATGAATGAAAAGATTCGCGTACTCGTTGCGAAGCCCGGGCTCGATGGACACGATCGCGGCGCCAAGGTCATCGCTCGCGCCTTCCGCGACGCCGGCTTCGAAGTTATCTACACCGGACTGCGGCAAACTCCCGAGCAGGTCGTTCACGCGGCCCTTCAGGAAGATGTTGATGTAGTGGGTATCTCCGTCCTGTCAGGGGCTCATATGACACTGTGCCCGCGCATCATGGAATTGATGAAGAAAGAGAGCCTCGACGATGTCCTGGTCGTCGTCGGAGGCATAATCCCCGACCAGGATATTTCCAAGTTAAAGGACCTGGGAGTTTCGGAAATATTCCAGCCCGGCGCCTCCACTGAAGACATCATCAACTACATCCGTGCCAACGTGCGCAAGAATTGAGCCGCATGCCGACTCCAGACACACAGGCCAACCGTGACGCCATGCTCAAGGCCGTAGCCGAACTCCGAAACAGGCTGGGCGAAGCCCGGAAAGGCGGAGGCGAAGCGAGCGTGAAACGGCACAAGGAGCGGCGCAAGCTGTTTGTGCGCGAGCGAATCGACACGCTGATCGACCCGGACACACCGTTCCTCGAATTCAGCGCGCTGGCCGCCAACGGCATGTACAACGGCGAGGTCCCGTCGGCGGGAATCGTTACGGGTATCGGCGTCATACAGGGTCATCAAACGGTGATCATCGCCAACGACGCCACCGTCAAGGGCGGCAC
>CAMAWS010000430.1 GCA_945861845.1 Candidatus Sulfopaludibacter sp. SbA3
CTCTTCGATCTGACAGCAGATCCGGGCGAAAAGAACGATCTGAAAGAACGCAATCCGGAAATCTTCAGTTCTCTGCAGGCGAAGTATAAGGACTGGAACAGCCGAATGGAGCCTGAACGAATTTGAAGGAGTCTTCTATGAAAATTACGGCCATATCCATTGTTGCCATTCTGGCGACGGCAGTTTGCGCCGCCTTCGCGCATGAAGCGTTTCACGGTCCGACCGAGCTGATTTACAACGACCCGGAAAAATCGGTCAACGGCTATGTCATGTTCTCCGTTCGCCCGCGCCTGGACGACCATGAGTTCACGTATCTGATCGACATGCAGGGTAACGTGCTTCACAAATGGAAGACCATCACGCCGGCTTATCGAGGCAAGTCGTATTTCATCGAGAAGACTGCCCGGTTGACTGAAAAGGGCACGATTGTTCAAGGCATCATGACCGAGGGTGGCGCCAAGCCCGGGAGTCTGATGCAGGAACTCGACTGGGACGGCAACCTGGTGAGGGAGTTCATCGATCGCCGGGAAGGCTATATCTACCATCACAACTTCAAGCGAATCTGGAACAACAAGCTGAACGACTGGACCATCATATTCACTTCGCAGATTCCAATGACTCAGCAGCAGGCTGTCGCTGCCGGAGCTGATCCGTCGAAGCAGTGGAATGCGGCTCCCGACGGAGTCGTTGAGATGGATATGAAGGGGAATGTCGTTTGGGAATGGTGGACTCTGGACCACGTCGTTCAGGACAAGAATCCAGGCTGGCCCAACTATGGTGTCATTAAAGAGCATCCGAGGAAGATCGATCTGAACTGGGGCGCGGGTCTGAGAGGCAACTTCACGCATCAGAATGCGCTCGATTACAACCAGACGCTCGATCAGATCGTGGTGAGTAACTCAACGATGAGTGAGTTTTATGTGATCGACCACGGGGGGACGTTTGTCGCCGGCAATTTTCAGGCCGGCAAAGCGCGAGCGGCGGGTGCTGCTGGTGACATCCTTTATAGGTGGGGTAATCCGAACGTGTACGACTCCGGCAAAGGGCCTACTTACGAGGCCGACGGCAACAGAAGTTCAGAAGGCGATCAGCAGTTGCATTTTCACCATGACATCCAATGGATCAAAGACGGGCTCCCTGGCGCGGGGAATTTTCTGGTATTCAACAATGGCGCCCGCAGGGCGGGGGGCTATCGCTCGGAAGTCGTCGAGATCCATCCTTACGCGGGAGCTTATCCGGGCGCGAAGTATCTTGCGGATGAAAGCGCGAAGCAAAAAGTGTGGAGCTTTACGTCAGTCGAGCCGAACAGTTTTTACAGCGCCCACATCTCAAGCGTTCAGCGTCTTCCGAATGGGAACACGCGTGTAATGTCTGGCAGACACGGGCACATGTTTCAGGTGACCCGTGCCGGTGAAGTCGTATGGGAATACATTGTTCCGGTAATGGATATAGTTGAGCCCACCGCGACTCTCAAAGACATCTATAAGAAAGTAATATCCGATAAAGATCACAACTGGACGTTCGCCGCACAATGGTATCCCGCCGATCATCCAGGACTGGCAGGGCGTGACTTGACGCCAAAAGGGAAAATTACGGATATCCTGGCCGGGACGAATGTCCGATAGGGCATTGATGGCCGAGACATACACCTTTCTGGTCCTGCTCGTCATCGTCTGTGCCACGCCGCCTGCCGCCGCGCAGGGGATTCCTGCCGTCACGCCCATTCCCACTGTCACGGGACCAATTCCGGTGACCGCCTATCTGTGGGCGCGGGGCTTCAGCCCGGTGCCAGGCTCCAACAAGAACTCTTCTTTTTGAACTTTGCACGGGGCTGAAGCCCCACGCCCACAGGTAGAACGAAAAGCGCAGGTTGAGCCAAATAGGTGCCTCGGAGTGGCTGGTGAGGGCGAGTAGCTAGGATTGACCGAACTTCTCGAGCCAGCGCGGATAGCCGTACGAGGATTCGGGGCCCGGCATCGGCCCTGAGAAGTCCTGCCACAGGTATTCCACGGCTGCGTCCAGCAGTGTCTGCTGAGCTTCCAGGTTGGGTGCAATTGTCTCGACGAGAACCGTGCTGTAAGGACGGCCATTCATCTTGAGCGCGGTAATCTCGACGATCACTCCTTGCTCGAAGGTTCCCGACGCCGGCACCGGAATCCACCTATCTCTCCGCCATTCGTATTTTCGCTGGCGGCGCTCCTTTGCGATGGTGATCCACGGCCCGGCTGGAACGCCGAAAGGCGCGACGTCGTGAGGACCCGGCCCTTCCGAATCGGTCCAGCTCCATTTCAGCCACCGCTCCACCGTGCCCGCGGCGCCGTGGGGGCCTTCATAAGGCCGCGCCAGTTCGCGCCACTTGATTTCAAGGCGTCCATCTCGCAGCTTGATCCCGATATGTTCGACGGATGGTTGGAAAAGGTAAATGTCGTCGCGTTTGTCGACAGGGCTCACCAGGGAACCGGGAAGCGATTCGCTGAACCATTTATCAAGGCTGACGGGAAGCGGGCCTTCAAAGAACCAGCGGAGTTCCAGCGAGACCAGCAGGCTCATCGCCAGGCTCAGTGCGTCATCGCGTAGATGACATAGTTAACGCCAAGGCGATATGCAAGCGCGGTCATGGGATTGGGATAGTTGGGGTCGTCTGCATGCTCCCATGAATCGCCCATGTCGATATTGAAATTCATGGCGGCCATCAGGCGGCCGTCATCGTCGTATATGCCGCGCCAGCGCGGCGGTCCCTCCATCCGCACGACGGCCTGCCCGCCCCGATACCGTACGTGCCGGGCGCCGGGGATTGGCGTAGCGCGGTCCTTATCAATATCGAAGAATACGTGCAGGAGTGGGTCGTCTTCTTTGATATCGACGATTGGGCGGTCCGGGAACACGCGCCTCATGGCTGTTTGAAAGATGGCCCACTCATATTCGCCGTGAAAATCGTCGACCAGCAGGAAACCGCCGCGCAGCAAATGCTCTCTCAGGTTTGCGGCTTCCTCGTCGGTTGGCCGCCAGTTTCCCTGGCCAGGCTGCTGCATGAACAGGAATGGGAATTGGAAAATGCGGGGATCGCTCAACTCCAGATGCCGGCTGTCATCGGCGACCGCGACGTTGGTAAGCCGGCGCAAAGCATCGAAAAAATGCTCTTCGGCTAACGGGTAGTCGACGGCCCACCACGGCTGGATGATCCCCCGGGAACCGGCGCCGCCGCGCGTCCGGTACTTCACACGCGCCATTTGGAACTCGTTTTCGGGCGGGCCCTCGTTTGGATCGTGCGAGGTGATCTGCCTCTGGCTGATTCCCACTCCGGCCAGTAGAGAGGCAACGAATCCGGCAATAGCGATCCTGAGAATCAGTTTCCGGCGTCGTGCCCAAATGGCTTGAATGTTCATGTTCGTTAGTTAGGCATCTGGATAATGTCGTAGTAGGTCTGAATCATTCCTGCATCGAATGCCGTCACGAGATCTTGAATCGAAAACAACAGCGTGTCCCAGCTATACCCACGGCGAAGGATGGGAG
>CAMAWS010000431.1 GCA_945861845.1 Candidatus Sulfopaludibacter sp. SbA3
GTGGCGCCGGTGACCTGTTCGCCGCCCCTGAGGAACCTCACCAGGAAGTCTCCGATCAGCGGGACCGCGCCGGCAATTTCGGTCCCGACCTGGGTTGCGAAAAACGCAAGCTTGTTCCAGGGAAGCAGGTAGCCGCTGAACCCGAAACCGAGCGACAGGATAAGAAGGAAAACCCCTGAGATCCAGGTCATCTCTCGAGGCTTGCGGTATGCCTTCGTCAAATAGACGCTCGCCAGGTGGATGAAGAGCACCAGGATCATCAGGTTTGCGGACCAGCTATGGATCGACCGGATCAGCCAGCCGAACGGCACTTCCGCCATGATGAACTGCACGCTTTCAAACGCGGATTCCGCCGTGGCCCTGTAGTAAAGAAGAAGGAGTATTCCCGTGACGGCCTGCATGCCAAACAGGAACAGCGTCATTCCGCCGAAGTAATACCAGACGCTGTGGCGATGGACCGGAACGGTCTTATCGCGGATCCAGTGGCGTAGAACCTGTCCGCCGATTCTCTCGTCGAGCCAGGATCCCGTTTTGGGCGTGCTTTCCATGAATAATGTCTCAGACTTTCGAAACCACGACGTCCTCATTTCGCAAATTAACGCTGTAGGACTCCAACGGACGGGGAGGCGGGCCACTGATATTCCGGCCGGAAAGATCGAAGACGCCGTTGTGGCATGCGCAAATAATCATCCGTGCGCCGGGGTCGTAGTCGACCGTGCAATTCAAGTGCGTGCACATCGCCGAAAAGGCGCGCCACTCGCCTTCCGGCGTGTGGACCAGCAATCCCGGGCGCTGCCCGAATCGAAAGATCTGTCCGGAATTCGGCGGCATTTCGGCGGCGCGTTCGACGGTTGCCGAGAGTTCGGCGGACTCCGCGGTTTCGGGCGGCAAGATAAACCGCCAAATGGGATACAGCACCGCCGCGGCCGTCGCCGCAAAGCTGGAACTCAGGATCGTGTTCAGAAAACCTCGACGTGGCGTATGCATCCGCAGTTTCTCCGCAGCAAGCTTGCCAAGTGCGATCGGCACTTGTAAACAAATACTTGGCGGCCGCTTGATTGACAGCCCTGCACTTTCTATTCAGCCGGTCAACCAGTTCACTGACAATGTGTCTGCGCGTTTCGCTGCAGGCTCGGTACATGGTCATAGACGGGTGAAATTAACTCTGAACTCCCCTCCTAAGTTAGGAGGGGTGGACGTGCCATCAAGAAGATATCGCCGCAGGCGCCCTTTGAAAGGCACGGACGGGGTGGTTCCGTATGCGAACCACCCCGTCTGCGCCAGGATAAGGAGGCCTCGCGGCATTTGCTCTATGGGCGCAGCCACCCCTCCTAACTTAGGAGGGGAGTTTGGGACCAAGCCAGCTCCACAGTTTGGGTACTCCAGTTGCTCCTCGCTTGGATGACACCTGTCCCATGGAGGCTCATATGGTTCACATTGAAAAGATCCTGTGTCCCGTGGATTTTTCCCAGGCGTCGCTTCGCGCGGCGGACTACGCCATCGCGTTGGCGGCCAATTACGAAGCCGAACTGCATCTGCTTCATGTGGTTTCTCCCGTGTTGTACAGCGCCGATCAATACGCCTTTAATGTCGGCGAGATTGTTCTTGCGATGGAGAAGCAGGCAACAAGGGAGATCAAGAAGCTTGAAAAAAAGGTGCGCGCAGCCGGCGTAGCGTTTAAGGATGACATTCGCACGGGCGACGTGGAGCGCGAAATCCGAAATACAATCGACGCAGCGAATGTCGATCTTCTCGTGATGGGCACCCATGGCCACCGAGGTCTCGAGAAATGGTTCATGGGATCGGTTACCGAGAAACTCCTCCGGCGCTCGCCCATTCCCATGCTGATAACACGCGATTCAAACAAGGCCGGAAAGATTCCGCCTGCCTTGCGGCGTATCCTCGTCACGACGGATTTCTCCGAGGGCACCGATAACGCGTTAGCCTATGCCTTTTCGCTGGCCCAGGAGTCCCAGGCGAAGATTACGTTGCTGCATGTGATCAGCGATTACGCTCCTGCAAACATCGAGGGCGGCGGGCCGGCGCTTTCGGTAAGCGTCAGGAAACGGCTTGAAGAGATGATTCCGGAAGCAGTGCACGACTGGTGTGATGCCGAGGTTCGAGTGGAGTTCGGCTCCCCTTACGCGGTCATACTGAAAACGCTGGCTTCCCGGAAAATCGACTTGCTGGTCATGAATATTCACGGCAAGGGGATGCTCGACCGGGCTCTCCTGGGTTCCACTGCCGAGCGGGTGGTGCGCGCTTCAGCTTGTCCTGTTATGCTGATCCCGCCAATGAGCGCTGTGAAGCGGCGAGCAGCTTAGGCCATGCATGACGACAACGCATCCTTTATATATTCCCGCTCCGTACCAGGACGCGGTCGATTCCGGACGTCTGATTCTTCGCGACGGATCGACCGCGTCCATTCGTCCCGCTGTTCCGGCCGATTGCGGAACTCTCGCTGATTTTTTCTCGCGCCTTTCACCGGAATCGCGCCAGCATCGTTTCATGTCCCTTTCGGCGCCCAGTGACGCGCTTATCCAGTCGCTCTGCGATTCGCGCGACCCGGCGAAACTCATAACCCTGCTGGTGACACGCCTGGCCGATGATCGCGAGGTCATCGTCGCGGCCGGTTCTTACCTGGCCAGGCACAACCAGGTCGCAGAGGTCGCGATGGCCGTCGACGACCGGCTCCAGGGAAAGGGCATTGGTTCACAGCTCCTGGAACGCCTGTCGTTGCTGGCTATTCGTAACGGCTTTCTTCGATTCTGGGCGGTGACGGAACTGGGAAACCAGGGCATGATCGACGTATTTCGTCACTCCGGTTTTCCCCTGACGGAAAGACTCGAGCACGGCTGCGTTGAGGTGGACTTCGCGGTGATGCCCACCGAATCAAGCGTGAAGACATCCGAAATGTACGACCGCCTTTCCACCGTCGCGTCTATACGCCCATTCTTCAAACCCAACGCGGTTGCCGTCGTCGGCGCCTCGCGGGACCCTGCCGGTATCGGGCATCGAATCCTCGACGAACTTATCCGGAATCGCTTTAACGGCCCGGTCTATCCGGTGAACTCAAAGGCCAGCGTTGTGGGATCGATCCGGGCATACCCGTCGGTGAGTGAGATACCGGAGCGGGTCGACCTTGCCGTCATCGCCGTTCCGCGCGACGCCGTCCTGGATGCCATTGACGACTGCGCTTCGAGCGGTGTTCGCGCCGTGGTTGTGATCACCGCCGGTTTCTCCGAGGTTGGTAACGAAGGCCGCGAGTTGCAGAAGAAGCTGGCGGAAAAAGTGCGCGGGGCGGGTATGCGAATGGTCGGGCCCAATTGCATGGGCTTGCTGAATGCCGAACCGGGAGTACAGCTCAACGCATCCTTCTCTCCCGTGTTTCCTCCGCCCGGCCACCTGGCCATGTCGTCGCAAAGCGGCGCGCTGGGCATGGCGATTCTCGCCCTTGCGAGCGAGCGTGGGCTGGGCCTTTCCACGTTTGTAAGCGTGGGGAACAAGGCCGA
>CAMAWS010000432.1 GCA_945861845.1 Candidatus Sulfopaludibacter sp. SbA3
CCTTTCCGCCACTTTGGGGAACGATTGTCCTCGCTTCCTTCGGACTGGCGACCCTCGAAATCGTGAGGGTGAACAGCGACCTGGATCAGAAACTTATCCGGCTTTCCGTTTGGGATGAGATGTTCCGTCACTCGGATTACGATTGGGACGCGCGTCAAAGCGCGGAGAGGCGGCGGTTGCTGAGCGCGCAGTACAAGAATGCGCGCTGGCGCCTGCAGGCTGTGGATTTCTTCAATGAGGATTTGGTCCGGTTCCTGTCGTTTAACAATGCGATTCTTTCCAGCATCGATGACGTGATCATGGTGGCGGACCCTTCCGGCCGTGTCGCGTATCAGAATCCTGCGGCGCAGAAACTGGACGGGTATATTGCACATCCGGCCCAGGCTGCAGCATACCTGTCGACACTGCTCGACGGGCGCGGTTTCGATGGCTTGGCTACAAACGCCACGCTGGTGCCGACGCGTGACGGAAAGCGTCATTTCAATGTCGCGTTTTCGCCGATTTCGGAAATGGGCGTTGTAATCAGCTTGCACGACACCAGCGCCCAATACGAACTGGATCAGGCGAAGAACGACATGGTATCGCTGGTATCGCATGAGTTGCGAACGCCCCTCACGTCAATTCGAGGCTACAGCGACATGCTGCTCAAGTACGACCTCGTCGCGGAGAAAGGAAAGCCGTTCCTTGGCACCATCATCGAAGAAAGCCAGCGCTTGAATGGGCTGATCCAGTCGTTCCTGGATGTCGCCTACATCGAGTCCGGCAGGCAAAAGCTGGCGTTGACGGAATTCGATGCCGTGCCCGTTATGAAGGATATGATGGATGTGTTGCGGCCGGTGGCCGCGGCGAAACAGATCCGAATCGACGCACCCAGGGAGTCACAATCGACGCGGGTTCGGGCCGACCGACTGTTGCTGGTCCAGGCGCTGAGCAACCTTATGACGAATGCGATCAAGTACAGTCCGTCCGGAACTACCGTTTCGCTCAGCGTGTCTGTTGGCGACGGCAGTGTTCGCTTCCAGGTGGCGGACCAGGGTTTTGGCATCCCGCCCGAAGATACGGGCCGCGTGTTTGAGAAGTTTTATCGCCGAGGCAACAAGGAAACCCGTGATCAGAGCGGTTTCGGGCTGGGATTGGCGTTTGTGAAGGAAGTCGCCGTGAAGCATGGCGGCGATGTCCAGGTGGAGAGTGAGGTCGGAAAGGGATCGCGTTTTACGTTGTCGATCCCGAATTGAATTCATGAGCAAGCCCAAGATCCTGGTCGTTGATGACGACAAATCCATCTGTAAGCTTCTGGCTTCAGTGCTTGAAATGGAGAGTTACGCCCATCGCGTTGCGAGCAGCGGGGAAGAGGCTCGCCGCTTGATGGCATCCGAGCCCTTCGATGTCCTGATTTCCGATATTTATCTCGGTGACGATTCCGGCCTGAACCTGCTGTCGAAGATGAAGGAAACGAATCCCCTGGCCGAAGTGGTGATCATGACCGCCCACGGTTCAGTCGAGACGGCGGTGAAAGCAGTACACAACGGCGCGTTCGACTACATCAGCAAGCCGTTTGCGGTCGATGAGATGCTGGGCATCCTGAAGCGGATCGAAGAGAAATTCCAGATCGTGGACTCCAGCACGATCGGTCCCGAACTCGCCAATGAAATGCCGAATACCAAGATCATCGGCGCCAGTCCCCGGATGGTAGAGATCTACACGAAGCTGGCCCGGGTCGCGGCGATCGATTCGCCGGTGCTGATTCTGGGCGAAAGCGGTTCCGGTAAAGAACTGGTAGCACGGGAAATTCACATCAACAGTCATCGCGCAGCCGCCGACTTTGTGGCTATTAATTGCGGCGCTCTTGCCGAGACACTGCTGGAGTCGGAACTGTTCGGTCACGAGAAAGGCGCCTTCACCGGAGCAAATAATTCGCGAATGGGCCTGGTGGAAAGCGCCGTAGGCGGAACCTTGTTTCTGGACGAAATATCCGAAACGTCCCTGGGCTTCCAGGTGAAACTGCTGCGGGTCATCCAGGAGCACGAGATCCGTCGCCTGGGTTCCAACGATACGAAAAAAGTCGATATTCGGATCGTGGCTGCGACAAATCGGAACCTGCGGGAAATGGTTCGCGGCAACCAGTTTCGTGAAGACTTGTTTCATCGATTGAACGTCTTCACCATCGCGCTACCGCCGCTTCGCGAGCGCGCGACGGACATTCCATTGCTGGCGAGCTATTACCTGAAGTTATTCAATGAAAGGTATAGAAAAGACACGCGGTTAACGGTTGATGCGATGGAGGCCATCAAGCGTCATTCCTGGCCGGGCAATGTCCGGGAACTGCGCAACCTGATGGAGCGGACCATCACCTTTAATGACACAGGGGTGATCGCCGCGTCGGAGTTGGAGTTCGGGGAGATGGATGGTGCGGAACCTGTGGTCGTGGCGGTCACACCTGAGGGCAGTTCAACCTCTCTGGACGACATGGAAAAAGAGCACATTATCCGTGTGCTGCGGCAAACGGGCGGAAACAAGAAGAAGGCGGCCGAGATACTGGGGATCGAGCGGCGCACTCTTTATAACAAGGCCAAGCGCTTAGGCATTGATTTCACAAGCGTTTGAGGTATAACATCCCACCGGTTGAACGCTTATGAGGATTCGACGTATCACTCTGGGTCTTCTCGTTGCGGTTCTCACCTCGGTCGTGTCTTTAGAGGCATCGGATCCGCGGGCGGATTTTAACGGGCAGATGACTCAGGTCATGACGAAGCTGAACCGCGAAGCCAGGGTGGTTGAAGGTTCCCGGTTAATCGCGGAATTGATCCAGCGGCAGTACGAAGCGCACGAGGCTGACCTGCAACTGGCAGTCGATCATTCGGTCAGTTGGGGTGAAATCGCGGCATTCGCTTATATTAGGATGACCACGGGCCGCAACTTCGAGTTGATGACACGAGAGGGTGCTCAGGAGGACTTCTGGTCCTACACTGAGAAGGCAGGAATGGACCCTGGGAAGATGGTTCATTCACTGGAGAGTTTCCTGAAGACGGCGGAGAAGGAACGCAATTCGAGAATCTTTGAGAGTTTGCGGATCTCGCGCCGGATACAAGCGATGCCCGATCTTGGTCGCGGTTTTGGCTTGTTCCAGGAAGCGTTGGATTTTCGCCGAATCGATTCACCGCGGCCAACGAAGGTGCACACGGTCGTCGGTGGAAAGGCAAAAGGGAATCTATGAGGAAGTCAATACTTGTTGTGATGATGCTGTTGCTCCCCGCGCTTTGTTTTGCGCAGGGGACACTGATGGTGTCTTCATCGATGGGATCGGTTGAATGGAAGCCGGTGACGGCTGCAAAATTCGCTCCCCTTACGACGTCGACGCAGATGGTTCGGGTTGGCGATCAGATTAAGACCGGTCCAGGCAGCCAGCTGATCCTGACGCTTCCAGACAGTTCCTACATGGTCGTGTCGGAGAACTCCACCATCACGATCCAGGAGTTCTGGGCTCCCGGGGTTCGTGGCCTGGTTAATCTGA
>CAMAWS010000433.1 GCA_945861845.1 Candidatus Sulfopaludibacter sp. SbA3
ATCGACAAACTGTTTTCCTGTTTGAACATGGCACGGGGCTGAAGCCCCGCGCCCACAGCCTGCGCTTCCGCTAGTCGGCGCTGTAGGTAATTTGCGTGCGGCGGAGCACCGCGCCTGCCACTACAAGCAGCGCCGCCGTCACAAGCAGCAGTCCGGGTATCCCGACGAAAGGCGACGGGGGCTCGGTCATTATGACGAACGGCCCTCGTGGCAATTCAACGGGCAGGAGTGGCCTCAGGTAATGGACGATGCTCACTCGTTGCAGCTTCGCGGGCAGGACGTTGTTGAGCGACTCCCAGGTCAGCACAAACATCGACGGCAGCATCGGATTCTTGAAAAGAAGACCCAGCACCAAAAATAACGCGCCGTAAACAGCGCACGCCATGATCACGACTGTGACATAACGCGCCAGTTCCGGTGCACCAGCCGTGCTGGCAAGAAAATCGCGGCCCTGGGTCGTCCGTCCCCAGTACAGCAAATACGACGAAATCGTGGTTAACGAAAAAAGCGTGGCGGTTCCGCTGAAGGCCGCCAAATACTTCCCAAGCACGACGATTTCGCGGCGGACCGGTGCGAGCAGGTAGTAGTGCAGCGTCTTTTGCAGGATTTCGCCGCGAAAAAACTGGCTGAATATCGATGCGCAGCCGAAGAAGATCACCAGCCGCAGCCAGAACATTTCGAAGAACACCGCATACGCCGTCGCAAGCATCCCGGCCCGGTTAGGCCTCCACAGGAGCGGCAGCAACAGGAAGTTCGGCGCAAGGGCGATCAAATAAATGCCAATCGCGCGGCGGCTGAGCCAGAACCTTTTGAACTCGATCCAGGCAATCGCGTCGACTTGTTTCAACCACAATCGCCAGTTCATGTAATAGGGCCCCCGTTACTGCCGCCAATCAAGTACTCGTACACGGAGTGGACATTTTCGTCGGCTGGTTCGACTCCTTCTATGGACAGTTCGTTATCGAGGACAATCCTGTTCAGAAGCAGGTAGAACTGGTCCGGATTGCGCGTGCTGACCAGGAGCCCCCGTCCGTCCTTGTGAATTCTCGCTTCAACGACGGAGTCCTGTTGAAAAACCAGGGATGCGACCAGCGCGGGCCGATCGCACCGGATCAGTATCTGCATCGGGTGGTCATCCATCTCGCTTCGAACACCCTGAATGTCTCCTTCAGCCACAACATATCCGTTGCTCATCATGACGATCCGGTCGGAGATGAGATCGACTTCGTGAAGTATGTGGCTGGATATAATGACGTGCATTCCGGCCCGGCCCAGACCGCGAAACAGTTCGATGACTTCGGCTCGCGCCATGGGATCGAGGCCGTTCAATGGTTCATCAAGAACAAGAACCTGTGGCTGGTGGGCGATGGCGAGCGCGAGCTTGATTCTCTGGCGCATCCCCTTGCTGTAGCCTGCCACTTTCCGGTCAGCCGCATCGGTCATGCCGACCTTATCAATTGCGCTATGGGCCATCCTCCCGGCCTCGGCAGCGTTGTATCCGTGTACGGTGAGCAATGAATAAATGAGATCGAAGCCGGTTATGCCTCTTGGAAAGTAATCGAACTGCGTGCAATAGCCCAGGCGCCGAAACAGGTTCTCGCTGTCGGATGGCGCAAAGCCGAGGACGTTGATTCGTCCGCGTGTGGGCTGGAGCAAGCCGGTCATAAGGTTCATCAGCGTCGTTTTGGCGGCGCCGTTCGGGCCGACAAGGCTGGTGATTCCAGGTTCGAACGAAAGGCTGACGCGATTGACGCCCAGCGCCTCGCCGTAGAATTTGGACACGTTGTCGAACGTCACGATCTGGTCTTCAGGAAGCGCAGGCGGCATTGGCGGCATCAGCGTACAACCTCACATGCCCGGATCTTCCTGTAAAGCACGAAGACCGACGCCACTGAAAGCGTGCCCAGCGAAGCCATGGCAGCCCATGACGGGACATTCCCCCGCTGCGTCACGCCTTCGGAGAACCAGTCGAAAATCATGGCGATCACGGTGCTCAGGTTCAGCAGGACTCCCCACTCGGTATCGACCCGCAGCATGTCGTTCATCACGCTTCCGAATCCTGCTGCAATAAAGAACAGGCCGAGCATGGATGCCGCAGCGACGGGCCGCCACTTGAACCACGCGGACACAGCAAGCGAGACGAGGGACACGGTTATGATCCAGACCCATGAACCGACGAAAAAGCCCGTGGCAATCCCGCTGTTTTCACTGAGCCACTGGGGGCCGGCGAGATCCGATTGAATGCCGATAAGGCCGAGGCCGGGCATCCAGGTGATCAAAGACGCCATTCCAATGAGAACGGCAAGCTTGCCGGCAACATATTCCATTCGCGACAAGGGCTTGCTCAGATACAGCGGCAGCGCGTTGTTTGCCACGTCGGGCGTTATAAGCCCGGGACCGATGAAAGTGACCAGGAGGAAGGCAAGGAACGTCTGTATTCGAAACAACCCGCCAAAAAAGACCGCGTCGATCTGGACAACGGCGAGGGCGCGGATCCGCATCGAGGCAAGGGCTTCCGCGCTGTATTGCAGGTAGATCAGGCTGGCGGCGACCACCAGGGGCACAAAGCAGAGGACGTAGAACGCCACCAGCAGCCGCGACTCGAAAATGGTTTGGAAAGCATATCGCGGCAGGATTATGAATCGCCATCGGGAGTTCGTGATGGCGCCCTGGTAGGGTTTATAGTTCTGCCTGTAAACGGCCATCCTGCATCGCTTTCAAGAAAATATCCTGCAACGAATCGCGCTTGTAGTCCAGGCGCCGGATCTGGACGGCGTGCGTATCTGCAAGTTCATACAAGTTACGAATCTCGACTGTTTCCGGCATCACTATCTTCATCCGATGGCTCTTGCCATCCAACTCGACCTCGCAGCCTATTCGCCCGATCGCTTCCAGGAATGGCCCGTTTTCCCCGCGGGTCTCCACGCGGAGAAACTTCCGGTTTGCCTGGCGCTGCTCATCGAGGTTGCAGTAGGTGGCAAGTTCGCCATCCTTCAATATCATGACGTCGTCGCAACACTCTTCGATATCGCGAAGCAGGTGAGACGACATGATGATATGGACCTCCCGCGTATCGCGGATTTCCTTGACCAGTCTCAGCAGCCGCAGGCGGCCCGGCGGATCCAATCCATTTGTAGGTTCGTCCAGGATGATCACGCGTGGCCCATGGGCAAGGGCAACCGCCAGTTTGGCCAGCTGTTTCATGCCCAGGGAGTAGGCGCCGAGCTTTCGATATCGCGCTTCGCCGAGGCCTACATAGAAAAGCGTTTCGTGCGCGCGCTCCAGCGCGGCATCCCGAGGCAGCCCGGACAGTTCAGCCATCAGCCGGACAAAGCGAATCGCCGTCATGCCCGCAACAAATGAATCGCTTTCCGGCATGTATCCGATCTGCTGCCTGATTTCAGTGATGTCGGTCCGGACATCGAGACCGAATATTCGAGCGGTGCCTGCAGTGGGAACATGAAATCCCAGCAGCGTTCGGAGCAGCGTCGTTTTTCCGGAGCCGTTC
>CAMAWS010000434.1 GCA_945861845.1 Candidatus Sulfopaludibacter sp. SbA3
TACAGCTTCTGCTTTGTGTCGCGGCCCTTCTGGTGCCCGACCAGGCAGACCGCCATTCCGTCGATATAACCGAACCCACACATAATTGCAGGGTCGTCGGCGAACTTCCGATCTCCATGAATTTCGACAAAATCCGTGAAGGCATGCTGCACGTAATCGAGGAAATACGGGCGTTGGGGATGCCGGGCGAGTTGGACCTTTTGGTAGGCCGAAAGGTGTTCCATTTTTATTGGTGATTAGCTCAGGCGAACCGTTTCCAGTCCGCAGATTCGTTCAACGGACTCGACGAATTCGCGGTCCGGTGAAATCTTGACGTAGGGATTGGGCCGAACCAGCGCTGTAAACCGGCCTGGAAATTCTAGCTCAAAGATCAATTCGGCTGGCCCTCTTTTTTCGTCAATGATGGGCTGGAGGCGGTCGGCGATATCCTGCGGCGCCGTCATTGTATTGATATGGATTGTCACTGTGCGGCTGAGCACTTCCTTCACTCGCTCCATCGGGCAGATGTCCGTGGCCAGGATTTTCATTGTGGCATCGTCGTTGTCGAGCTTGCCTTTCACGAAAATCGGAGCGTCGGTTTCGAGCAATTTCTGGACCTTGCCGTAGGTGTCGGGGAAAATCAGGACCTCCACAATGCCTTCCCAGTCCTCGATCAAGACTACCGCCATCTGATCGCCCTTCTTCGTGCGCATGACCCTGACGGATGAAACGATGCCTCCAATCGAGACCTCGAAACCCGACGGCTTTTCCGCAAGTGTTCCGGTGGTCGCATTTCCGTAGGTTCGAACCTCGTCCGCGAACTTTCGAAGCGGATGTCCGGTAATGTAAAACCCCAGCGTCTCCTTTTCATGCTTCAGCTTCAGGCTCTCGGCCCAAGGTTCTGCCGGGTCGACTGCGTTGTCTTCCGCGCGCTCCGCATTACCCGTCATCATTCCGAACAACCCGCCCTGGCCAACTTCCTTCTCACGCTGCTTGCGCTGACCCCAGTCCATCGCCCTGTCAACATTGTTGTACAGGAGGGCGCGATCCATGCCTACGCTGTCGAATGCGCCCGCCTTGATAAGGCTTTCGACCACGCGTTTGTTGACTGTCCGAAGATCAACGCGCTCACAGAAATCGAACAGGGACTTGAAAGGTTTGTTCGCCACTATCGACGTGATGGCGATTTCGCCCACGTTCTTGATGGCCGAAAGACCGAAACGGATGCCCAGGCTTGTCGGCGTGAAGTTCACCGCGCTGGTATTGATGTCCGGCGGCAGAATAGGAATGCCCATTTCCCGGCATTCATTGATGTACTTCACGACCTTTTCCTGGCTTCCCCGCTCACTGGTGAGAATCGCAGCCAGGAAGTACTGCGGATACCGCGCTTTCAGGTATCCGGTTCGATACGCCAGGACTGCATAGGCGGCCGAGTGCGACTTGTTAAAGCCGTATCCGGCAAACTGCTCCATCAAATCGAACAGGCGCGTGATCTTCTTTGCGTCCTTGAAACCCTTCGCCTTCGCACCATCGACGAATTTCACCCGGTGCGCGGCCATCTCCTCGGCTTTCTTCTTGCCCATCGCGCGGCGCAGCAGGTCGGCCTCGCCCAGCGAGTAGCCCGCAATGATGTTCGCTATCTGCATGACCTGTTCCTGGTAGACGATGACGCCGTAGGTCTCCTCCAGCACGGTCTTCAGTTCGGGAACTTCATACTCGACTTTCTTTGAACCGTGCTTCCGCTTGATGAAATCGTCGATCATTCCGCCGCCGATGGGGCCGGGCCGGTAGAGCGCGTTTAACGCGGTCAGGTGTTCGAGGCTGGAAGGTTTGAACCGCCTCAGGATGTCCTTCATTCCTGAACTCTCAAACTGGAACACGCCGCTCGTCAGGCCCGCGGAAAACAGCTCGTAGGTTTTCGGATCGTCCAGCGTGAGCGCATCCATGTCCAGATCGACGTTCTCGTGCAGCTTGAGCATCTTCAGCGTGTCGTCGATTATGGTCAGCGTCGTGAGGGCCAGGAAATCCATTTTCAGCAGGCCGATCGACTCGACGTCCGTCATCGGGTACATCGTTGTGATTTCGTCCTTGCTCGACTTGTAAAGCGGCACGAAATCCGTTATCGGCCGGGGCGAAATCACGACACCGGCAGCGTGGGTCGAGGCGTGGCGCGCCAGTCCCTCCAGGCGTTTTGCGACATCCATCAATTCCCTGACACGCCCATCGGTCTCAACCAGGGTCTTCAGATCGGGATTCTGCTCCATCGCGCGATCAAGCGTAATGTGCAACTCGGTGGGAATCATCTTGGCGATCTTGTCCACCTCCGCGTAGGTCATCTCCATGCCCCGGCCGGTATCACGGATGACGCCGCGAGCCGCCATCGTTCCGAAGGTGATGATCTGCGAGACATTGTCGCGCCCGTATTTCTTGGTCACGTAGTCGATGACTTCGGCGCGGCGGTTCATGCAGAAGTCGATATCGATATCCGGCAGGGTCACGCGCTCGGGATTGAGGAAACGCTCGAACAGGAGCCCGTACTGTAAAGGATCGATATCCGTGATCCGCATGCAATAAGACACCAGGCTTCCCGCGGCAGATCCTCGGCCCGGACCAACGGGGATGCCGCCTTCGCGGGCGTAGCGGATCAGGTCCCACACAATCAGGAAGTAACCCGGATACTTCATGCCCTCGATGATCCGGATTTCGGTTTCCAGCCGCTCCTCATAGGCGCTGATCGGATGCTTCAGTGCGCCGCGGTCGGCAAGGGGTTTCAGGAGTGAGAAACGCTCCTGTAGGCCGTCGCGAGCGACTTTCGCAAAATAGGTGTCGATGGTGTAGCCGGGCGGGACGACAAACTCCGGGAAGGGATTCTCCACCTTGTGAAGTTTCACTTTGCAGCGCTCGCCAATTTCGACCGTCTGATCGAGAACGTGTGGAATTTCGCCGAATACGCGATCCATTTCCTGGCGGGTTTTGAAGTAAAACTGGTCGGTGTAGAACTTCATCCGGTTGGGATCGTTCACGGTCTTGCCCGTCTGGATGCAAAGCAGGATGTCGTGCGCCCTGGAATCGTCCTGAGTCATATAGTGACAGTCGTTTGAAGCGACGGTCTTGATTCCGGTGCGCTCGGAGATCCGAAGCATGTCGGGAATGATCTTGCGCTGCTTATCCAGGCCGTGATCGTGAATCTCGAGGAAGAACTTGTCCTTTCCGAGAATGTCCTGGTACTCCGACGCCGCTCGCTCCGCATGGTCCAGGCGCCCCGCCGAAACGTTCGCCGAGACTTCCCCGTTTAGGCATGCAGACAGGCCAATCAGGCCTTCACTGTGCTCGCGCAGGAGTTCCTTGTCGATGCGCGGCTTGTAGTAGAAACCTTCAAGGTAGCCTTTCGAGACCAGCTTGACGAGATTCTGGTAGCCGCGATCGTTTTCGCACAGCAGGATCAGGTGGTGGGGACGTCCGCTTGCCGGATCGCGATCGTGCCGGGTGGTCTTGGAGACATACATCTCGCATCCGATGATGGGA
>CAMAWS010000435.1 GCA_945861845.1 Candidatus Sulfopaludibacter sp. SbA3
GAAGGGCGCTCCGGCCCGGGCAAACATAGCGACTATTACCGCCCCCGCTCCGATTCTCAGCACCCACGATCGCCTCTCCGCGTTTAAAGAATGCCCGCCGTGCGACAGCGTGACGCGCGTGCCGACCGCCAGAATCAGCAATGTAAAACTTCCAATGAAAACGATGTGCAGGAAGTCCACGCGATACCGCGGCGCGGCGGCAGAAATCCAAAGACCGGAGAGAAGGAAAAGGAACGACGTCCAGACGCACCATGCAAGGGTAGTTCGGACTGCGGGCAGCCGCCATGGTTGGATTTTCGTCGCGACTATTGTGGTCACCAGGGCTGCCCGCAGGTACGATGCCCATCCAATTTGAAAACGGTATTCCGCGACTAGCGCGGAAATTATTGTCATGCCCGCGAGCGCGAGAACATAAGATTGATTGCGCGCCCAGAATGAGAGGCCAGTCTTGCTGGACAGGCGCCCTATCTTCTCGAAATCCGGAATTTGAGCGAATCCCATCAACCTGGGCCCCAGGAAGGAACCGACGCCCAGCACGAGCAGAAGCAGCATGCCCTCGGTCAAAAGGCGCTTGCCCAGCGGGTCGAAGGAGGGATCCAGCGCCTGCCACGCGACTGCCGCGTTGATTATTCCTCCGGCGAGGCCGGCAAAAAGTCCCAGGCCTATGAGCGGAAAAGTTTCGGGCGGGGGATTGCGCCTGTGCGCAAACCGCCTCGCAACCAGTGTAATGACGAAAATGTGCGCAACAAGAAATCCAATGTGCCCAATCCGCTCGATCTGAAACTCGAAGGCTGCCGCGCTCGACAGGATAATTCCCGCGAGGATGAATTGAGCCGTTCGTCCGGGCGGCTCTGTTCCCGTAAAACGCGGGATCGCTGTCAGGAGAAACCCGGCCACGAACGCGTACACGAAGCCTTCGATTTGTACGAATGAGTGCGCCCTTCCGGAATATCCCGCAGTAAGGCCGAAGTAGTAGGCAGGCCAGATCGATACGCCGGCTATACCGGCGAAGATTCCGAATGGAAATAAGACTCGATAGGGATCGGTGCGCTTACCGTGAGAATCCAATGTACAACTCCGTCCGTTACAAGCTCCCTGAAGGGACTATTGCCGCTTCCGGATCATCGATTCATACAGGACGGCGGGGTGGCGTTCTTCAACGACTGAAGGGTAGGCGCATTCCTTGTGCTTTTCTTTGTCGTAGATCTGCGCTTCGGCAAGCGGCCGGTTTGGCCGGTAGCCGGGGCCCTTTGCATCAATGCCGGGCCGGGCCATCAGTTTCTCGATGTTGTAGATGGTTTCGGCGCGGCCATACGCCGCCTGGTGGTGCTCGCGGCTCATGATGATGGCTTCTTCCGGGCACGCGTCCACGCAAAAGCCACAGTAGATGCAGCGCATCATGTCGATATCGAACCGCTTTGGGAACTTTTCGATCTCCGGGTTCGGATGCTGGGCGGCCTCAATGTAAATGCATTCCGCCGGGCAGATCGTGGCGCACATGTAGCACGCAACGCACTTCAGGCTGCCATCGTCGCGTACGGTGAGGATATGAGTGCCCCGGAATCGTTCGGAATGCTGCCGTGTCTGTTCGGGATAGTGAATCGTCGGAATGTCGCCCCTGAACAAACTCTTGAATAGATGACGCAGTGTGACGCCGAAGCCTTTGAGCGTGGTCCATACCGTTGTCTGGTCCTGCCGCGCTCTTTCGCTGACGTTCACCATCGGGACGTCGACGGCGTAACCGCCCTTTACCGGGGTCATCGGGCGACCTCCTGTTGTGGGACTGCGCCCTGAAGCCCGATAGTTTCGTAGTCCAATCCGCTGTAGGCCGGTACTTCGCCGGCAATCGCATCGAAGATCGCCGATGGCTCGGCCGGCACATCCACGCCTGAAAGCCGCAGCAGCGTAGCCATGAACGCGTGCAATGGCTCCGCATTTCCGGAAGCAAGAATCGCCCGTCTCGTCATCTGAATCCGGCCGGCGTAGTTCGTGTAGGTGCCCGTTTCTTCAGACCAGCCTGCCATTGGCAGCAACACCGATGCTCGCCTGGTCCAATCGAATTCATGGGTGGTGCTTACGACACTGAATTCCAGCGCGTTGATCAAGCCGCGCAGATTCTCGATGACCTCGGGAGGATCTTCTCCTACCAATTGAGGATGGAAAGAAATCCACATGCCGCGGCTTTCCTTCTTTTCGGCCTTTTCGCGCAGCCCTTTCAACCCATCCAAATCGCCGGCCAGTCCAAGATCGAGAGCTCCACGGGTGTTTGGGTGCTTATCCACGCGTCGAAGCAGGTCATCCTGCCGCTCCTGATATGTTTCCACTTCGTTGCCCAGGCGGAAATCAACGCGGCCCTTGAAGTACTTCTTCATGAGGAACAGGGCTTCGTTTGTGTTTACAGCTGATCCAAGTCCTGCGATGGCGCCGTCGAGAGACCGGAACGTTTCGTGGATGGTCATCAGCAGGTCCGTCATGATGTTGGTGTCGCATCTGCCGCCAGCTACCTGCAGCCGGGGCCACCGTTCCATGGCGTGGAAGCTCATCCGGCCCTCGTCGCAGAGCCAGCTCTTGTTCACATCAATGTTGCGGCGGCCAACGGTGCGATAGATCTGGCCGTCGGATGCAGTGTAGCCCGGGACTCCGCCCCCGGTAGCGCGGGCGGAATGGTCGACCCGCATGTTGCAACCGGTGCTGCAGCCCCCGCACACGGAGTCCGTGCCTTTCAGGAACCAGACCCGGACCTTGAACCTGAAGTCCGCATTAGTAAGGGCGCCCACGGGACAAATATCAACCACATTGCCAGAGTACGCATTATCGAGCGGCCGATCCTTGAAGATGCCGATTTCGGAGTTATGTCCCCGGTTGAAAATCTGGATCTCATTTGTATGGGTGACATTGCGGGTGAACCGAACACATCTAGTGCAAAGGATGCAGCGCTCCTGGTCCAGCTTTACCAGTGGACCCAGATCGAATGCCTTGCGCCGCCGTGTCTTGCCGCCGAGCGGATAGCGGCTTTCGTGTCCCGCAACAGACATGTAGTAATTCTGCAGCCAGCACTCTCCGGACTGGTCGCAAACGGGACAATCGATGGGGTGGTGCAGGAGGAGAAACTCCATTGCGTAACGCACGGCCTGCTGGACCCGTTCCGTGTTCGTTCGCACTTCCATGCCGTCGGCGATGGGCGTCGCGCAGGACGGCATCAATTTAGGAGCGCCCTTGACCTCAACGAGGCACATTCGGCAACTGCCTTCGATGCCAATGTCCGGGTGGTAGCAATAGCGCGGAATCTGGATACCCAATTCGTCCGCTACCTGGATGACGGTTTTCCCCTTCTCGGCCTCGTATATCTGGTCGTTGATCGTGATCTTGGGCATAACGGCCTAGATTAGCATGAAGATTTCGGATTGTGGCAGAGAGATGCTGTGGGCGCGGGGCTTGAGCCCCGTGCAAAGTTCCAGGAAATTTCTGTTTGATCCTGGCACGGGGCTAAAGCCCCGCGCCC
>CAMAWS010000436.1 GCA_945861845.1 Candidatus Sulfopaludibacter sp. SbA3
GAGCAGCGGTCCCTGCTCCAGCAACTCGGCATCCGCCTGCCCGAACATCTCCAGTTCAATCGCAAATGTAGTGTAGACTCGGCGATCGCCTGAACCGATTCTCAATGACTTACGTCGGTTTCGCCTGTTTCGTGACGAACTTGGGTTAACGGACTGGTGGAGAACTCAAAAGGGGGGGATCCAATGAACGGACTGTACCGAACGGGAAGGGTCTTGGGAATCGGGCTGCACAATGCGCCATCGCGTACGACAGCCGAGGTCAGGGGCACGATGGGAAGATTTTTGGCCTCAGTCGCGTTTGCCGGTGTTTTGTTAGTCTCTAACGGGATTGGCATGGCTCAGGTCACGACGGCGACCCTGTCAGGGACCGTCACGGATCCAAGCGGGGCCAGCGCGCCGGGAGCGACAGTCACTCTGACGCACGAACAGACCGCGGCCGTGGCTACCAAGGTCACCGGAGGCGATGGTAACTTTCAGTTTGACTTCGTGCGGGTCGGCACCTACACCGTCTTCATCGAAGCCCGGGGATTCAAGCGGTACGAAGTGAAAGGTATCGAACTGACCGCTGGGCAGAATGTACGCCAGACCCATGCGCTCCAGGTCGGGGATGTGGCCGAGACGGTTCAGGTAACGGCGGAAGTGGCGCTGGTGAACACGGTGTCCGCGGAGCAGCTACAAACTTTCGATAGGAAGGCCGTGGTGGATCTGCCCTTGGCGCGGCGGAACTTCTCGGGCATCCTGAGAGTTGGTAGCGGCGTGACGCCCGCCACGGGCGGATCCGCCGGCGGTACACGCCTCAATGGACAAGGCAGGAACGGCACGGCATACTCGGTGGACGGCACCGAGTCCAGCGCCAATCCCGAGGGCCGGAATTCCCAGGCGTTCGGCGGAGTCAACTACGTCGATATCTTAAGCATGGAAACCATTCAAGAGGTGAGCGTGGTCAAGGGCGTTCTTCCGGCTGAGTACGGCGGCGCGCTGGGCGGACAGATCAACGTCTTGACCCGCTCCGGCACCAACAAGTTTCACGGCAGCCTGTTTGAGAACCATCAGAACCAGGGCTTGAACGCGCGAGACCCGTTTTTGAGCTCGAAGATCCCCTTCACGTATAACCAGTTCGGGGGCTCGGCGGGCGGTCCAATCAAGAAGAATAGGATTTTCATCTTTGGCGCCTACGAGGGCTATCGCGAGAACCAGCTGGGGCGGGTGACGGTCAATGTTCCGACGCAAGCCACCAGAGATATGGTGCTCCAGGCCCAGCCTTCGTATGCCAATGCCCTGGCGTTGGTGCCGCTTCCGAATCTGCCGTTCGCCACCGGCGCTGCTGCCGGGTTGTTCGATGGGACCGCGACAGGCATTCGCAGGGATAATCACATCGACCTCAAATCGGACATACGGGTCAATGACAACTCCAATCTTTCCCTCACGTATAGCCATGGGCGGCCCTTTCGTTTGGTCCCGAGCGCATATATCAACAACAACGCGGAGCAATACAGCTTTGGCGAACGCGGCACCGCGGCCTATACGACAGGTGGCGCCACTTGGACCTCGGAAACCCGCTACGGTTACAACAGCAACAACGCCCACACCCAAGACCTGGCTTTCAAAAACCCCTTGCCCGGCCCGCCGGAGGAATTCCTCCAGGGCCGCCGCCTCGGCCGGCTGGTCACCAACCTCGGCTGGGGCACCATCAACTCAAGCCAGGACCTCACGATTATAGGCCCCACCATCAGCCTGGGACAGAAGTTTTCCAAAAATTTGGGAAAGCACTCGCTCAAGTTCGGCGGCCTTTATACCTTCCACAGAGGCGCTCGCAACAATGTTGAAGGCGTCGCCTGGACCTATACCGGCCTGCCGGATCTGCTCAGCAACACGCCTAGTTCGATCAATGCCTCGTTCGGCAATGGAGAGAACCTGGCTAAAATGTGGGAACTCGGAGCCTTCATTCAGGATGACTGGCGGGTCAGCACCAAGCTTACGCTCAACATAGGGCTCCGCTACGATTACAATGCGCACTTGACGGCTAGAGCGCTGAACAACTCGGGAGCCGCTCTTTTCAACCCGGACGGGCTGCTGGACACTACTACGTTTAGAGTCGGCCCATACCGGCCGCAGGACAATCCGTATGAGAGCGACGGCGTTAATTTCGGGCCCCGCTTCGGATTCGCCTATAACGTGGACGGCGGTAAGACCGTCATCCGCGGCGGTACGGGACTCATCTTCAGCCCTCAGATCATTGGAAACATGTGGAATTTAGTTGGCGCCCTGAACATTCCGAAGCGGATCACCTTCAGCAAGCAAGAAGGGATCGCACTCGGACTGAAGTACCCGATGGTTAACGACGACATACGAAAGATCGCGGACGCCCAGGCTCGTGCGCAGGGCTTCACCAACGTCTTTGGGGTGATCAATCCCAAGATCGAGAGTCCTTACACGCACCACTACACGCTGGGGATTCAGCGCGAGCTGGTCCCAGGACTGGTGTTGGAAACTTCGCTGGTAGGGGTTCGGGGGACCAAATTCCCGCTGTGGCGCCCGCTCAACGAAGCGAATCGGGCCACCGGCATTCGTCCCAACCAATTGCTTCGGGCCCAATACTACCTGGACGGTTCGGCGACTTCACAGTACGCATCCTGGCAAACCTCGCTGCGCAAGCGATATTCCCGCAACTTGAGCACCAGCGCCCATTACACCTGGGGCAAGACGCTGGCGTACAACGGTGGCGACATCGGCACCTGGTATCAGGGCGACAACACGCCCCGCGTGCAGAACTTCAACGACATCAATGCGGAGCATGCGCCCGGCACCGGCGACATCAAGCATTATTTCTCATCGGAAGCGGTCTATGACCTGCCGCGTTTATCGAAGAGCAACGCCTTGGTGCGCCGCGTTCTGGGCGGTTGGCAAGTCGGGGGCATCTTCGAGGCCCGTAGCGGAGAGCCGCTGGCCATCACACAGCAATCCTCATTGCAGATTGCCCGACCGGACTACGTTGGCGGAAGCCCGATCGCCGACAATTTCAACCGCACACGTCAGTATTTGAACAAGAGCGCTTTCGCGCTGGTGCCGCTGGTGGCAGCCGGGGGAGCGACCAGCCGCCCCGGTAATCTGGGCTGGGGTGCGGTACGCGCGCCTGGACTGTGGAGTGTGGATATCTCGGTGACCAAGTCCATTGCTGTGAGAGAGGGCATGAATATAATAGTCCGCGCGGAAACGTTCAACGCGTTCAACCACTTTAATCCTCTCGCGTCCGCGATCATAACCAGTATCAACAGCCCCAACTTCGGTCAGATTCGAGGTGGCGTCTCGCCGCGAATCGTTCAGATTAACGGACGCTTCACTTGGTAGGGGGCGAGGCCAATCAAAGCTGCCGGGGCTGATGGGAATCAGAAGTACGGGCCCTAGTATCGGACTAGTCGCAGTCACGCTCGGGTTCGCCCATAGCGGCAGCAGCCGTGTTCGCGCACCGCGCTCATGGCTGGGCCCCGGCT
>CAMAWS010000437.1 GCA_945861845.1 Candidatus Sulfopaludibacter sp. SbA3
GGACACAAGTCGACCCGAAACAGTGGATCGTTACAGCGCCCAAAGCGGGGACGACCGATCCGCTCACCGTGGAATTTCGCGAGCCGATGGACTTTGCGCTCGCAGAGCGTGCCCTCTCGGTAATCGGTATCTCCGGCGCCGTTTCCGTCGAACGGAACGAAACGCGATGGGTTTTGAAGCCGAATCAGGCATGGCGTGCGGGAAACCACGAATTGAGGGTTGATCTCGCTCTCGAGGACCTTGCCGGAAACCGCATCGACCGCCTGTTCGACACCGATGTCACGGAAACGCCGCGCGAGCCTGAAATCACAGCCGAGACGATTTCGATTCCATTTGTAATCAACTGACGCGCTGGTTGAGTTGTTATCCAAACGAGCCCGCTATCTGCCGCAACATTCAGCTACCCCGTTTTTACGACGGGAAGGTCTACACCAATGCCCAGATGGCTCCGCGCCACATTCGCAGCTTTCGGTCAATCGCGCATTGGCGCTCTTTCTGGGTTTTGCGTAAGCAAATTACGCCAGGGACAATTCCATGTCGAGCGCGTTGGGGATGGAGTTGTCGTAGCGGGGAGGAATCTTTCGGAATCCGAACCCTGAAAGCACAGATTGAAGTCCATCGACTTCGCGTATTCCAGAAACAGCGCACGGGTCTCGTCGACTTGCGGTCCCGGTCCGACGTGGATGAGCTCAATGTTTTTCATCTTCCGGCTTGCGCGCTGTATCCGGTCGTTTTCCCCTACAGTCGAAAAAGACCGCACGATTTGTCTACTATAGTCTAAATTTCACGGATACACTTTTCCTGCATGGCTGATCGCGAACGCTATCTTATCGCCCAGGTAAAGAAGGACCTGCCTCGCAAGATGGTCTTCCTGGCGGGCCCTCGCCAGGTCGGCAAGACGACTCTGTCGCGAAGCCTCCCCGGCGGCCCTCAAGGATATCTCAACTGGGACGACCCCGCCCATCGTGAGCGCATCCTGAAGCGCGAGTTACCGTCTTCCGCCCTCTGGGTCTTCGACGAGATCCACAAGTACAGAAAGTGGCGTAATTACCTGAAGGGACTCTACGACACCAAACCAAAGAAGCAGCTCGTTCTCGTCACGGGGAGCGCGCGGCTGGACTTCTACCGCTTCGGCGGGGACTCGCTGCAGGGCCGCTATCACATGCTCCGCCTTCATCCGTTTTCAGTCGCGGAATTGGGGATTAAAACGGAAGCCGGATTCAACGACCTTCTGATCCTCGGCGGCTTTCCCGAACCTTACCTCAGCGGATCGGAGACTGAAGCACGCCGGTGGTCTCGGGAGTACCGGAATCTGCTGGTTCGCGAAGAGGTCGTCAGTCTGGAGTTAGTTCAGGATCTCGGACAACTGGAGCTGCTGATGCTTCGGCTCCCCGAGCTTGTGGGATCACCACTCTCGCTGAACGCCGTTCGAGAGGACCTGCAGGTCAGCCACAAGACAGTCGCAAAGTGGATGCAGATACTGGAGCGCCTTTATGCGATCTTCCGCGTCCCGCCTTTGGGAACGCCGCTCATTCGCGCCGTGAAAAAGGCACAGAAGCACTACCATCTGGACTGGTCGGTGGTTCCTGAGCCGCCTCAGCGCTTCGAAAACCTCGTGGCGTCCCACATCCTGAAGTGGATCCATTACCAACAGGACGTTCTTGGCCGCGACCTGGAGCTTCGCTACTTCCGTGATATCGATGGACGTGAAGTCGACTTCGTGGTGGTCGATCGCAGAAAGCCTGTCCTTCTCGTCGAAAGCAAGTGGTCCGACACCGCAGTGGACACGAGTTTGCGTTATCTCAAAGCTCGTTATCCCGAAGCCGATGCCTGGCAGATTTACGCGGCCGGAAAAAAAGACTACGTGACGCCCGAAGGAATCCGGGTAGCGCCGGCCCTTAAGTTTTTATCAACGCTGATATAGGAACCTCAGTGCTTTATCCATGACAGAACGAGTCCTGATCATCGGCATTGGCAACGCTTACAGAAGCGATGATGGCGCGGGGCTGGCCGCCGCGGCCGAGCTGATCAGGCTCCGTCTGCCCGGAGCAGATATCCTGCAGGCATGCGGGGACGGCGCCTCTCTAATCGAAGCGTGGCACGGCCGAAAACATGTCGTGCTCGTTGATGCGACGTCCTCCGGCGCAGCGCCCGGGACGATTCATCGGATTGAAACCAGCACCGAGGCCCTGCCTGCGAGCTTTTCCCATCATTCCACCCACAGCGTCAATCTGGCTGAAGCTGTCGAGCTTGCGAGAGTCCTCAATCGATTGCCTGAGCGCCTGACCGTGCTCGGAATCGAAGGGCAGGACTTTCGCAGCGGGACCGATCTCTCCGCGGCTGTTCATTCCGCCGTTGACGAAGTAGTCCGGCTCATTTGCGAGGAACTGGCATGCACGAACGCTCATTGATGAACGGCCTGTTGCAGACGATCGATAGAATTGGGCGCGAGCAGAACGCCCGCAAAATTCTGGGCGTACGGATTCGCCTGGGTGCGCTGTCTCACATGTCACCGGATCATTTGAGTGAGCATTTCGTTCAGGCGGCCGCAGGCACGATGGCGGAAGGCGCGCGTCTCGACATTGTCGAAATTCCAGACACGTCCGATCCCAACGCACAGGAGATCATTCTCGAGAGCGTCGAAATTGAAGAGTGAAGACATACTGCGCCGCCTTCGAATCGAAGTTTCGGGAGCAGTGCAGGGCGTAGGCTTCCGGCCTTTCGTTTTCAGGATTGCGGGCGAGATCGGCCTAACGGGATGGGTCTGCAATTCCCCGCAGGGCGCCGTGATCGAAGCGGAAGGCAGCGGGGAAATGCTGCAGAGGTTTCTCCTCCGCCTGAGGACGGACGCGCCCAGGCACGCGGATATTCGCGATCTGCGTTCTTCGAATCTGGGGCCTGCCGGCTACGGCTCTTTTGAGGTGCGCGACAGCCATTTGTCCGGCCCGAAGACGGCGGTTGTCCTGCCGGATATTGCGACGTGCGCGGATTGTCTCGGCGAAATCTTCGACCGGAACGATCGCAGATACCTTTATCCCTTCACGAACTGCACGAACTGCGGCCCACGATACAGCATCCTCGATGCTCTCCCGTACGATCGCCTGCGGACGACCATGAAAGGCTTCACCATGTGCGCCCGGTGCCGCGTGGAATATGAAGATCCGGGCGACCGCCGCTTTCATGCGCAGCCTAACGCATGTCCGGAGTGCGGCCCGCAGATGCGGTTGCGCAACGCTGCAGGGACGATCCTCGAAGAGCGGCATGAAGCGCTGCTGCAGGCGGCAACCGCCATTCGCGGCGGCGGTATTGTTGCGATGAAAGGCGTCGGAGGGTTTCACCTTGTCGTCGACGGACGGAACCCCGGGGCGATCGCACGTCTGCGTCAACGGAAGCTGCGGGACGAGAAGCCGTTCGCTTTGATGTTTCCCGGCATCGAAACCGTCCGGATGCACTGCCGGCTGTATGATCTGGAGG
>CAMAWS010000438.1 GCA_945861845.1 Candidatus Sulfopaludibacter sp. SbA3
GCGCGAGCCCGGCGGGACCGCGGTGGGTGAAGGCATCCGCAGAATCCTTCTCAATTCCGAGACAATCCACCTGACGGCGGCGTCGGAACTGCTGCTGTTCTATGCATCACGCAGCCAGAATATTGCGGAAAAGATCAGGCCTGCCCTCGAGCGCGGAGAAACGGTCGTGTGCGACCGCTTTTACCACGCATCGATGGCCTACCAGGGATATGGCCGCGGCATTCCGCTCGACTTCATCGACAAAGTCACCGACCTGGTGTGCGATCAGTACCGGCCCGAACTAACGATCCTCCTGGATATTGATCCGGCCGTCGGGCTGACGCGGGCGCGCGCTCGGAACAACTCGCGTGTCGAAGATGAAGGCCGCTTCGAAGCGGAAAATGTGGAGTTCTATACGAAAATCCGGAATGGATATCTGCAGATCGCCAGGCGCGATTCCCGAATCAAGATCATCGCTGCCGACAGGCCCAGGGACGAAGTTCATCGCGACATCCTTCTCGCGATGGGAGTGTAGCCCGGTGGCTGGCGTTTACATGAGCGGCTGCGAATGCAAGCCCGATAAGGCGAAGCCGTCAACCTAATGGGATTTGACGCTTTTATCGGTAATTCGAAGCTCATCGAGCGGCTCCGCAATAAGCTGCGCGAAGACCGCTTTCCCCACGGCCTGGTCTTTGCCGGTCCCGAAGGCGTAGGAAAACACACCTGCGCCCTGATGACCGCCAAAGCGCTGAACTGCACTGTAGCGGGCCCTGCGGATTTCTGTGACTCCTGCGTGAGCTGCAACAAGATCAACGCAGGAACCCATTCCGACGTGATGACCATCAGCGTCGAAGAAGAGGCCTCCCAAATCAAGATCGCTCAAATCCGGCAGATCCTTTCGACTCTGAGCTTCCAGCCACTGGAAGGACGGAACAAGATTTTCATAATCGACCCCGCCAATCTAATGAATCAGGAAGCTTCAAACGCGCTCCTGAAGGGACTGGAAGAGCCGCCGGAGAACAGTTTCTTCATCCTCATCGCGGTGAATGTGCATGAACTGCTGCTGACAGTGCGCTCGCGATGCCAGGTTTATCACTTCTCTCCCCTGACACTGGATGAGATCCGCGGGCACGGCATTCAGGACGAATTCCTTGTCCGTTGGTCTCAAGGCAGTATCGGCAAGGCCCGAAGCCTTGATGCCGAACGCCTGAAGGCGCGCCGCGAAGTCCTGCTCGGCTTCCTCGAAGCGGCGGCCGGAGCAAACGATGCGGACTTTCGCGAAATGCTTGCGGCCAGCGCCGACATTGCGGGCTCCAAACAGGACTTTGGAACCGACATGGCCGTGCTTGCCGTGCTGATTCGCGACCTGTTGTTCCTCTCCGAGGGCATTCCAGAACAAGTCATCAATATTGACGTTGAAGCGCGCTTCAGGGAACTCGCGGCGAGGCTGTCGTCGGAACGGCTCATACAAATGGCCGGTTTCCTGCGGGTCATAGAAGGCAGCGTTAAGGGCAACATCAACCGCCAGATCCTTTTCGACGTCATGGGCCTGATAACAAGCGAATCCTGAGCCATTGGAATCGACGATGGACAATCCACAGGAAAGCCGCTAACATTTCGTTTAATTTAGACAGCAAACCAGCGCTAACCCCGTCTGTACGCCAGTTGCGACTCATTGACTAGAAGAGGAAATAGATGTCAAATCGGAAATTGATTCGGCCAACTCTTGCCGATCTGAAGGATCAGCTTGCGGTGCGGCAGCCCCGGAAGAGACCAGCGACAACCGACCAAACCAACGCGGAGAATTTCTATTACGTCAAACAGATTCAGAACAAGACTCCGATGGTCCTGGTTCTTCAGGACGGCGAAGCCGTCAAAGGTGTCATCGATTGGTATGACAGGAACTCCATCCGGCTGACTCGCTCCCCGGAACCCAACTTGCTCGTCCTTAAGCACTACATCAAGTACATGTATAAGGAAAACGAGGACAAGGACACCGATTAATTCCTCAAATGCCAGCCACCATCGGGATTACGACCGGCGATCCCGCCGGAATCGGGCTTGAAACGGTACTCAAGGCAATTCCTTCCCTGCTGACATCAGCCCGGTGGGTTCTTTTCACGGATCGATCCGCCTTCCAGCGCAACGTCGAACTATTCAATCCCGGTATCAAGTATCGATGGATTCGATCCGCTGCGGAGTGCATCGACGATGCGGGGCTCTTTCTCCTTGATGTCGGGGGCGATTCATCTGAGATCCCTTTTGGCGGCAAGAACGAGGCTGCCGGCCAGAGGGCGATCGCATATCTCGAGGCGGCAAGCAACGCCGCCCTGCGACGGGAGATCCAGGCAATCGTAACTGCGCCCGTAAGCAAGGAAGCCATTGGCCCCGGCTTCAAAGGCCAGACGGAATTCTTCGCCTTGCGCGCCGGATGCGTGCAGTTTGCCATGGCATTTTTCACGCCGAGCTTCAAAGTCGTTCTTGCCACCATTCATCTTTCGTTGCGCGAGGCGCTGGATCGAATCTCCCTTCAGCACTATGTCGATCTCATCCGGTTTACCGACAACGAACTGAGGCGCTTCAAATTCGATCGGCGCCGGATCGCAGTCGCGGGGATTAATCCTCATGCCGGCGAAAACGGAATGTTCGGGCGGGAGGAAATCGATGTCCTGGGGCCCGCCGTGGAGATATGCGCGGCAGCAGGTATTGATGTTTCCGGACCCCATTCGGCAGACAGCCTCTACTTTCGTGCGCACACCGGCGAGTTTGACGTGGTGATCGCGCCATACCACGACCAGGGGCTAATACCGGTAAAGCTTGTAGCCCATGGCCAGGCCACCAACGTGACGATGGGATTGCCGTATGTTCGGACGTCTCCAGACCACGGCACTGGATTCCCTATCGCGGGGAAAGGACTGGCGGACCCATCAGGAATGGCGGCGGCGCTGCGCTGTGCGCTGGACCTGATCGCGCGGACTTAAAGCGCGGCTTCTACGTGCGGCATTCGTTGCAGAGGCCGAAGATCTGCAGCTTATGGTCGAGAACCTTGAACCCCAACTGCTCCGATGCGGAATCCTGTATGGATTCGATCTCCGCGTTATAGAACTCGATCGACTTCCCGCACTGCATGCAGATCATGTGGTCGTGGTGCTCGTGATTGTAAAGATGCTCGTAGCGCGTCATGCCGTCGGCGAGATCGATTGCGCGCGCAAGGCCGCAGGCGAGGAGGATCTTCATCGTGCGATAGACGGTCGTATAACCGATCCGGGGATCGCTTTCGCGCACAACGCGGTAGATGTCTTCTACGCTTCGATGACCTTCGTGCTTGAGAAAGGTCTCCAGAATCAGTTCACGATGCGGGGTGAGCTTCAGCTGTTTCTGCTCGATGTACTCAAGAAATACCTGCATCTCCGAAGAGAGGGATTTCATGGGGCCTGGATGTTCGACGGGAACAACTTCACGACATCGTTGTAAAGGACGAAGACCGTCAGC
>CAMAWS010000439.1 GCA_945861845.1 Candidatus Sulfopaludibacter sp. SbA3
GCAAAGCTCCCCTCCTTGGATAAGGAGGGGTGGACGCGACCTCAAGAAAATGGTGCGAAGCTACCCTTAATGAGCGGACGGGGTGGTTGGATCAAGAGACTCCGTTCCCTGATGGCTGCGCCCTATCGGGCTTGCATTCGCAGCCGCTCATGGATCAGCACCACCCCGTCTGCGCCGCTTCGGTGGCTTCGCGCCGTTTTCTTTTGGCGCAGCCACCCCTCCTCATCTGAGGAGGGGAGTTTTGGCAAAAAAATAATGATGCGAGGGGGCCTATGAAGTCACTTCTCTTTCTGATGCTTTTCCTGTTCCCGCAAGAAGATCTGAAACAGCTTCAGGCGGTGTTCGACACGTCGGCCGGACCTTTCGTCATTGAGTTCTATCCGGACCAGGCGCCCAACCACGTAGCGAAGTTTATCGAGCGGGTACGGGCGGGTTTCTACACCGGAACCGCGTTCCACAGCATGGTTGGCCACGGCATTGTTCAGGGCGGAGATCCTGAAACTCGCAACGTGAATGCGCGCGACAAATACGGAACCGGCGGATTCAACCTGGGACTGAAGCCCGAGATAAGCACTGTACCGTTTGCCCAGGGCACCGTCGTCGCAACAATACTGCCTGGCGAACCCGGCAGCGCCGGAACGCAATTCTTTATCTGCGTAACGGACCAACTGCAATTCACGGGACAGTTCACGGCGTTTGGCAGAGTCATCGAGGGCATTGAAGTTGTCGACAGGATTTCGATCACTCCCGCCGACGACAACCAGATCGCGAGGGAACGAATCGACCTGAAAAGCGTCACGATCCGGCCGATTCCGAAGCCCGCTCCACCGCCATTTACGACTGAGACGATTGATGAACTTCGCCAGCATCGAGTGGTGATGGAGACGTCGAAGGGAAACATCGTGCTCGAAATGCTGCCCGACAAGGCGCCGGAGCATGTGAGGCACTTCCTGCGGCTGGCTTCGCTCGGCGTGTACGACAAGACGGCGTTTCATCGAGTCGCTCCGGGATTCGTAATTCAGGCCGGCGACCTGAACACCCGCACGGAGCCCGTCCCCCAGGTAGCGCAGAAATACGTTGTGAACATCCGGGCGGAGATCAACGACGTGAAACACGTTGCCGGGATCATTTCCATGGCGCGCGGCGACGCGATCGACAGCGCGCTGACGTCATTCTTTATTGTGCTGTCGAACCAGCCGGCGCTGGACGGGACCTACACCGTCTTCGGACGCGTCGTGGAAGGCATGGACGTTGTCGAGAAGATCACGGCAGTGCCCAATGAAAATGAACGCCCGGCGGAACGGATTGATATCTATTCGATGAAGGTCGAGAAGAGGTAACGCCCCTCGGCGAAATCCGAAATCGCACACTCGGCGCCGGACTCGCGAAGCTGATCGACGTTGTAGTCGCCGGTAGCAACGCCAACGGCCCTGAAGCCGGCCTGCTGCGCAGCATCAATATCGAGAGGAGTATCGCCAATGACGAAGATATCCTGCGGGTCGATGTCACTGCCGAAACTTCGACAGGCGCGATCGGCGGCCCGGCGGACGAGTTCAGGGCGATTCTCAGAATCCGAGCCAAAACCGCCAAACGCAAAATAGCGATTCAGGTCGCCGCGATGAAGCTTGATACGGGCGCCAAGTTCAACGTTACCGGTGGCAAGTCCAATCATCGTGTCCGGACGGCCGCTCAAGTCGCGAAGAGTCTCGACAATTCCTGGCATTACCCGATAATTTTCCGATATCTCCACTTCTTCGCTCAGGAAAGAGAGGTACGCCTCGATAATAGTTTCAAGTGCGTCTGGGGTTACCGCATCTTCTCCGGCCCGGGCCATCAGGGCGTGGCGCACGATGCTCCTATCGGTTCGGCCATGCCGCGGGACACCCTCCATTGCGTTGTCGATTGAAAGAATCTCCTTGAAGGCTCGATCGAGAGCGCGCACACCTGCGCCCCCTGTGTTCACGAGAGTTTGATCCACATCAAATAGAAGCAATTTCACGGAGACTATTCTAGCAGCGGACAGCAATCGCTTGCCGCTTCAAGATGGCGGGAATCTTTCCGGATAACAGACTACGCGCAGGCCACCAGTTCGTCGGCTGGCTCCAAAATCTCACGCGCTTCAATGCCGTCCACTTCCAGTTCAAACCCGCAACCTGGCTCCATGCAGACAAAACCGCTTGAAAGAACCGAGTACGCCATCTCATTGGGACTTCCACATCCTGGGCAGATCATGTTAAACCTCCTTAATCCTGTATGGCTAAGTGCACGTGTGTTGCCAACAGGGCAGGTTAGACGTTTTCCAAAAAAGAAACGTTAGATCCACCCGGAATTTTGTTCTATATTCTCCGACTTGTTCAGAAACAAGGAGATGCCCTTGATCGAAACCGCTGCGATTACGGTGGAAAGGCTCTGCATTTTTTCGGACCGCACTCATACTCTCGTCACTATTGACGCGCCGCTGTTCGGCAGTGTCATGATTCTGAACGGGCAGTTGCTGGAAAAGGGCTACGAGATCGAGGTCGGCAACTCGAAAGGATTTCCGCCCCCGGAACACATCATTGCCGAAGCTACTCGATTCTGGGTCCTTAACGGCACTGGTATTCGGAAGCGAATGAGCCGCGAAGAAATGGCCAAGCTTCTTGATGAGAGCTAATGCCCCGAGTGATGCTGAACCCCGAAAACTAACCCGCCGGCAACGGATCAAGGCCGGGCTGATCGCGTGGACTGGATACTTCGTGATCGGCCTTGTCGGACGAACCCTCCGATGGCAGACGGTCGGCGACTCCCACCTCGACGATATTTACAAAACCGGAAATCGCGCGATTTTCACGTTCTGGCACGGCAGGATCTTCCCTTCAACATACTATTGGCGCCGTAGAGGCATCGTCGTGATGACCAGTATGAATGCCGACGGCGAGGCCATCGCCCAGTGCATCCGGCGTTTCGGATACGGCGCCGCCCGTGGATCCAGTTCGCGCGGTGGGTTCAGGGCGCTGGCCCAGATGGCGCGTGAAATCCGGCGAGGCCATGATGCTGCATTCACGATCGATGGCCCACGCGGTCCCCGCTACATCGCCAAACAGGGGCCCGTTTTACTGGCGCTGAAGACAGGAGCCGCCATTTTCTGTTTTCATATTTCAATGAAGCGCAAGATCCAGCTCAGCTCCTGGGACGAATTCCAAATCCCAATTCCCTTCACTCCAGCAGTGATCCTGCAAGCGCCGCCAATCTGGGTGCCTTCCGAGGCCTCCGAGGAGAAACTTCGTGAAATCCACCACGAAATGCAGCGGGTTCTTGATGATCTGCGTCAAAGGGGAGACGCGTGGTGGTAATTTCGGGGCCTTCCCTTGGTGAAGTGGATGGTGTAAATTCAGACCTCCGGCAATGGCGCGAAGCATCCACAGGGAAACTCCCCTCCTAAGTTAGGAGGGGTGGCTGCGCCGGTAAAGACAAAGCCGCGAAGCGTCT
>CAMAWS010000440.1 GCA_945861845.1 Candidatus Sulfopaludibacter sp. SbA3
CGTGAACACGGTGAAACGTCCGCCAGAAGGAATCTTCACGTTCTGGAACCGCCACGAAGTGGACGTGGTTGGTCATCAGGGGTATTCTGGGGACAGACTCCGAATTCCGGAAAAGGTTATGGCTTTGAATTCGGAGTCTGTCCCCAGAATTACGTGACGGCAACCCGCTGAGGGCTTCGAATCCTGCGTGAACCCCGGACGGCCTTTACGGGTTTATTTTCCAGAAGCGCCGATTTGAAGACACTTTTGACGTCATCGACGAAGATGAACTTCATTTCCTTGCGAATCTGTTCGTTTATGTCTTCCAGGTCGCGCCTGTTCAGCGAAGGCAGAATGACCGTGTGAATCTTCGCGCGCCTGGCCGCAAGCACTTTTTCCTTGATGCCTCCGACGGGCAGTACCTCACCGCGCAGCGTAATTTCACCGGTCATCGCGATTTTGCGGTGCACCGCTTTTCCGGTCAGCAAGGAAAGCATCGCAGTCGCCATGGTCACTCCAGCCGATGGGCCGTCTTTTGGAATGCCGCCTTCCGGAACGTGGATATGAATATCGTTTTTTCCGAAAAAGTTCTCCTTGATCCCGAACTCCTTCGCATGCGACCGGGCATAGCTGAGCGCAGCGTGGGCGGATTCCTTCATCACGTCGCCAAGCTGTCCGGTCAGTTTGAGTTCGCCGCGGCCCTTCATTGCCGTGGCCTCGATAAAAAGTATGTCGCCTCCAAATGGCGTCCAGGCCAGCCCGGTAGCTACGCCAATCTGATCGCGCTTCAGCAGTTCGTCCTGAAAGATCTTAGGCCGGCCAAGGAAGTGGTCCAGATTGTCGGTGTGTATCTTCCGAACCTTCTTTTCGCCTGTGGCGACCTGCTTGGCCACTTTCCGGCAAATGGATGCGATTTCGCGCTCCAGGTTGCGGAGTCCGGCTTCCTGGGTGTACTGGCTGGTGACCGTGCGAATTCCTTCGTCGGTAAACTGGATATTGTTCTTCGTTAATCCGTGTTCCTCTACCTGTTTCGGAATGAGGTGACGCTTTGCGATCTCCAGCTTTTCTTCTTCTGTATAGCCGCTGAGCTGGATGATCTCCATGCGGTCCCGGAATGCAGGCTGAATCGGATCCAGCATGTTTGCCGTGGTGATGAACATCACGTTCGAGAGATCGAACGGCACTCCAAGGTAGTTGTCGCGAAATGCGAAGTTCTGTTCCGGATCGAGAACCTCGAGCAGCGCCGATGACGGATCGCCGCGGAAATCCGCGCCGATCTTGTCGACCTCGTCCATCATGAACACCGGGTTGTTGGTGCCCGCCTGTTGAATGCTTTGAATGATCCGGCCGGGCATGGCGCCGACATAGGTCCGTCGATGCCCGCGAATCTCGGCTTCATCGTGGACGCCGCCGAGGCTCATGCGGACGAACTTACGGCCCAGCGCCCGCGCGATCGACTTTCCAAGCGAAGTCTTGCCGACGCCCGGCGGCCCTACAAAGCAAAGAATGGGGCCCCGGGTCTTCTTCTTAAGCTTGCGAACCGCCAGGTGCTCGATGATCCGTTCCTTTATCTTTTCCTGCCCGTAGTGGTCTTCATCCAGGATCTTTTGCGCCTTGCCCAGGTCCAGGTTGTCCTTTGTAGCTTTTGCCCAGGGCAGCTGGGTCATCCAGTCAAGATAGTTCCGCAGCGTTGTGGTTTCCGCGGCGTCAGGATGCATACGTTCCAGCCGGCTGAGCTGGCGTTCGGCCTCCTCGCCAACTTCGGCCGGCATTTTCGCCTTCTTGATCTTCTGCCGGTACTGCTCGATCTCTTCGTGCAGTTCGTTTCCTTCGCCGAGTTCCTGCTGGATCGCCTTCATCTGCTGCCGCAGGTAGAATTCGCGCTGACTCTTGTCCATTTCGCCGCGTGCCTGATTGTTGATCGAGTTCTGGATTTCCAGGACCTCGAGCTCCGTGGCAAGCAGTTCGTGGACCCGGCGCAGGCGCAAAACGGGATCGATGATTTCGAGAACTTCCTGGGCCTTGTCCACCTTCAAGTCGAGATTCGAGGCAACGAGGTCCGCCAGGCGCCCGGGATCATTCAGGTTGCTGACGATCGCGACCAGGTCCTGGGAAATATTCTTTCCAAGCGTTACTGCTTTTTCCACCGACGCCTTTACATTGCGGACGAGCGCCTCCAGTTCGGGTGAATCCGGCGGCACCTGCGGCTCGGTCTGCGGCTGCACCTTGGCGACGAGATAAGGTTGCGTCTCGTCGTAGTACTCGACTTTCGCACGCGACAGGCCCTGCACAAGAATTCGAACGCGGCCGTCGGGGAGCTTCAACATCCGCATGATGACGGACACGCTTCCGAACTTATGCAATTCTTCCGCCTTCGGATCGTCCACGCCCTCGCCTTTCTGCGACACGAGCAGGATCATCCGGTTTTCGGCAAGCGCCTGATCCACAGCCTTCGCCGAGCGATCTCGATTCACGAATAGCGGGACAATCATGTATGGAAAGACAACTACGTCCTGAAGCGGAAGGACAGGAAGCAAGTCAGGGATCGCGACTTGCTGCTCTTCAGGGGCCTGTTCGGTTTTAACCACATCCGTACTCATATGTTCAGACTATATGCGGTGCGAAGAAATTACTGTACCGGGATTACAACCGGTTCCGGTTTAGACGTCGCTTTTGGCAATTGGATCTTCAGGAGGCCATCGAGGAGTAGCGCCTTTGCATGCGTGTGGTCGATCGGGACGTGGATCTCTATCTCGCGCTTGAAATATCCGTAAGTTCGTTCGACGCAAAGATACCTGGCTGCACCCTTCTCGGAGGGGTGACGCTGCTTGGATCCCGTAATCGTAAGGACATGGTCGTGCCAGGTCACATGGATGTCTTTGCGTTCGACGCCGGGCATCTCCACGAATATGACGATTTCCGCCGGACGTTCACACACATCAACCGTCGGGATCCAGTTTGTGGCGTGCCGCTCTTCGCGGACAAATTCAAAACTCATTGTATTGATGGCTGCGCCCTATGGGGCTTGCATTCACTATCGCTCATGTTCTATTCCCGCTGCTTAAGGAGGTCCTTCAATTCGCTCATGAACTCCTGGACGTCCTTGAAGTCCAGGTACACGGATGCGAACCGGACGTAGGCGACCTTGTCGAGCGTCTTCAGTTCGTTCATGATCATCTCGCCGACACTGCCCGTGGAAACCTCGCGCTCGCTGGTGTCCTGCACCATTACTTCAGCCTTGTCCGCTATCGTCTCGAGCTGAATCATGGAAACCGGCCGCTTTTCGCATGCCTTCAGCACGCCAGTGAGAACCTTCTGGCGGTCAAACCGCTCACGGCGTCCATCCTTCTTGACGACCATGTAAGGAATCTCGTCGATTCGCTCGTAGCTCGTAAACCGGCGCTGGCATTCCAGGCACTGCCGCCTCCGGCGGATCGAATCGCCTTCCTTGCTTTCGCGCGAATCGACGACCTTGTCTTCAAGATGACC
>CAMAWS010000441.1 GCA_945861845.1 Candidatus Sulfopaludibacter sp. SbA3
GACGAGGTCAACTTGATGATAGCCGCCACAACCAGCATGACCGGCAGGAAGAGCGCGCTCAGCGCAGCGCTGAGAGCAACGTCCATGACCCTGCGCACCAGCATCAGGGCCTCATTGGTTGGCGTAGTGCTGAACGACAGCAGCGGAAAACCATCGAGTTCGTGCAATTCCATTCGCGCAATTGAATGAGGGAAGAAATTCAAGACAACCGTGGCCGTCACGCCAAGTTCTTCACAGAGCAGAAAGGTCTCGTTGAACTCGCTGAGGTTCTCGCGGTCGACGACGATAATGAGTTCGTCCACGCCACCGGTTTCAAGAATTTCTCGAACATCTGTTTGCTTGAAGATACCGTTCAACCGCAGGCCCCAGTCTTCGTGGTTCTCGATGGTCCGGGCAAACTCAATCGCCCCTTTGCCCGAACCGATCACAGCGACGTGACGTGTCCCGAGGGCGCTATGCTTCTTGGTCCAGGAAAGGATCAGCCGGTGAGAGAACAGCAGAACGTAATTAATGACCAGCGTGAAGACAAGAATCAGGCGGCTGGGAAGGTCCGGATTGACAAAGGATTGCACTGCCGCACTGACCAGCCACGCCAGACCTATCGCCTTCAGGAGCCTTACGATTTGTTCCTGGGACCGGAACGTGGATTCCACGTACACACCGAACAGCGGAAGCACGATGGCCCACGTGGGCAGAATGATTGCAAGAGTCGGAAGATATACCTGGACGGGCATGACGATACGCCCTTCCAGTTCAAACAAGAGGCGGAAACCATACGCCAAAAAAAAACTCGCCGCTGTGAGCAGCAGGTCCAGCAGCCACAGCCTGGCGGCAAATATCCTTTTTCGCTGGTCGATCATGATGAATGCGCATTATAGACTCAAATTCCTGACAGGCCTCACACTCCTGTTTCTGATCGCGGGCTGCGCAGGCGGCCGGACCGCCTACAACCGTGGACTCCTTGCCGAAGTAACGCAGAACTATGAAGCGGCGATGTCCGAATACAAGACCGCTCTCGAGAACGCCCCTGGCAACACTGAGTACCGGCTCAAGTACGAGCAGGCGCGATTTGCCGCCGCGTTCGATCACTTCGAAAAAGGACGCCGCGCGCTGGATTCGGGAAACCTCGATACGGCGAAGGCAGAGTTCACCCGAACTCTTGAAATCGATGCCACGCACGAACTGGCAAGGCAGGAACTCGCAAGAGTGAACGCGACTCTCCAGGCCCGCGCTCAACAATTGCCGGAACCTGTGATCGACTTCGTGCAGCTTCGAGAGGCCAATCGAGTCGATCCGGCCTTTCAGTCCCAGCTCGAACCAACGGTCAGCGGGCCAATTGATATCCGCATGAACCAGGACAGCCGCGTCGCGTTTGAGACACTCGCGGAGCTTGCCGGATTGAACGTCATTTTCGACCCCGATTTTCGAGGCGCCACGATTCCGATCGAGCTTACCAACGTCAACATTTACGAAGCCCTGGACATCCTGGCGCTCCAGACACGCACCTTCTGGATGCCGATCAACAAGACGACGATTCTCGTGTCGCCCGACAACCAGACAAAGCGCCGCGACTACGAACAGCACATACTCAAGACGATCTACCTGACCAACAGCGTCAGCGCGACCGAGATCACGGAAGCAATCACTGCGCTTCGTACGCTGCTCAACATGCGCTTCATTGCGCAGAGCACGACGATGAATGCAATCATCGTCCGTGATACCGCCGACCGGATCGCAATCGCCGAAAAGATCATCGAGGACATCGATAAGAGCAAGCCGGAGGTCGTCGTCGAAGCCACCGTGCTCGAGGTGGACCGGAACACCCTGCGTGATCTGGGCATCCTGCCGCCAGCCGGTACGAATTTCACCTTCGCAAGTCCAGGAGCCACGGCGCCAGCGGCCGGGCAGTCCGCCAGCAATTCGATCGGGCTGCGGGATCTCGACGCGATCAACAGTGGCAATTTCACAACGAATATTTCCCCGGCAGTCGCAACGTTTCTTTCCACGAGCTCGACTACCAGGCTCGTGCAGAATCCTCGGGTTCGCGCCACCGATGGCAAACTGGCGCAGATTCGCATTGGCTCCCGCGTGCCGGTACCGTCTGGAAGTTTCCAGCCCGCATTCGTCGGCGCCACCGGAACACCGGTAATCCAGTTCCAATACGTGGATATCGGTGTCAATCTCGATATAACGCCAAAGGTCCTGCTGAACCGTGAAGTTTCAATGACTGTGCTGGTTCAGGTGCAGGCCCTCGCCGGGGACCGTAACGCAGGCGGCGTGAGTCTCCCTGTATTCACCAATCGATCGATTCAGCATGAGATTCGGCTCACAGAAGGCGAGACCAACGTCCTGGGCGGAATCATTACGGATACCGAGGCTGTCTCAATTACGGGCATCCCTGGCTTGAAGGACCTTCCAATCCTGAGGCATCTTTTCTCGCAGGAAAGAAAGACGCGCGATGAAACGGAAATCATCATCATGCTGACTCCTCACATTGTGCGGATGCCCAATATATCCGCTGTAAATCTGCGCGGGCTCAATATCGGGACCGAGGTCAACACCCGCTTGAGAACGGCCCAGCCGGAAGCGGCCGTCCAACCTGCGCCTGCGGCACAAACAGCGGCGCCTGCTGCGGCAGCTCAGGCAGTCCCCTCGGCGCCTGCAAGCGCGACATTAACTTTCCTGCCGTCCTCAGCTGTACTCGGACCTGCGCCCACGGTCATGAACCTTGGCATCGAAGGATCCAATGTATCCAGCGTTGATGTGACGCTCGCGTTCGATCCTGCATCTCTGGGAATCAGCGAAATCACCGATGGAGGATTCCTCAGCAGGGACGGACAGGTCGTGGCAGTGGTACAAAGAATCGATAGCGACAATGGAACAATTATGGTGTCTATCGAGCGCCCACCGGGGGCTCCTCCGATTTCCGGCGCCGGCAACCTGCTGTCAATCACCGTGCGGCCCGGCTCCCGCAAAGGAGAATCCGTGCTTCGAGTAACGGAAGTCCGGGTACGGGATGCACGGCAGGTGTCACAGGCCGGCGGCACAACGGAGGTACGCGTCTCGGTACCATGAGCGAAGGCCGTCAAAATGGGTTCAGCCTCGTCGAGTTGATTGTCACGGTCGCGATCGTCTCGATACTCGCAGGGCTTGCATTGCCGCTCACGAGAAACACGATCAAGCGGGAACGCGAAGTGGCCCTGCGCCAGGCGCTTCGTGAAATGAGGACGGCAATCGATAAATTCAAGGAATCGTCGGACCGCGGCTTGATTCAAGTAAAGCTCGGCACGGAAGGATATCCCGAGTCATTGGACATACTTGTGGACGGCGTGCCGCAGATCGGCGCCGTGGATAAGAAACTGAAGTTCTTACGCCGAATCCCGGCCGATCCCATGACAAACTCGACGGAGTGGGGAAAGCGAGCCTATCAAGACGATCCGGAATCCACCTCGTTTGGCGGTCAGAAT
>CAMAWS010000442.1 GCA_945861845.1 Candidatus Sulfopaludibacter sp. SbA3
GGCGACGTCACGTTTTGATCCAGAGAGGGGCGTGAGATTCATTACGTATGCTGGCTGGTGGATTCGCCAGGCCATCCTGGCTGCGATCGCTCATCATGGGCAGGTTTTCCGGTTTCCTCCGAAGCTCAAGCACGACATATATCGATTCGAGACCAGAGTTTCCGAGCTGACGCAGGAGCTCGGTCGCCGTCCGACCGTGGAAGAGATTTCCATGGAGCTCGACCTCAAGGAAAAAGAAGTGCGGGGCATGATGGAAGGCCTTCCCACCGAAGTGTCGCTAAGCGCACCGTTTGGTTTTTCGGATGAGACGGAAACGACGCTCGAAGACATGATTGAGGATACGAGCCTTACGCCGCTTGACGAAGTCCTCATCGCTCAATCATTTGAAGAACAGTTGGACAGCCTCCTCGGTCAACTCGACGACAAGGAGCGATTCATTGTCGAGCGCCGCTTCGGACTCGGGAACCATGACGCACAAACTCTCGCCGAAATCGGATCCGATTTGAACCTGTCGCGCGAAAGGATCCGTCAAATCGAAGAACGGGCCCTCGGGAAGCTTCGCCGTTCGCAGCGTGCGCGGCAACTGCTTGGATATCTTAATTAAACCCGGGAGGCATCGCGGCCGGTGGATCCTCTCATTTCATGTACAATGCAGCCGTGAACTCCGAATCCATTCAAGTTTGTCCTGATTGCCGAGGCACAGGCTGGATGCCGGTCTCACGCGATGGCATCGAAGGCGTGAGCCGGTGCGGATGTATCAAGCGATCTCGTTCTGAACGATTGCTTGAGACTGCCAGAATTCCCCCACGCTACGCCGCTTGCGAACTGAGCAATTTTGCATTGAGGCCGCCGCATACGAACCAGTCCCTGCAATTGGCAAAGATTGCGGCCGACCGTTTCGTGGAACATTACCCCATGTCTACGCCGTTCGGTTTGTTGTTTATGGGGCCGAAGGGAGTAGGGAAGACCCACCTGGCCGTAGGAATTATCAAGCAATTGATGCGGGTGAAGTCCATTCCTTGTTTGTTCCGGACATTTCCGGAACTGCTGAAGGAGATCCAGAACTCGTATAACCCGGTCTCGCAGTCCTCCGAGCTTTCCCTTCTGGGACCGATATTGGAGAGTGAGGTTCTGGTCCTGGATGAGCTTGGGGCACAGAATCCGAGTTCGTGGGTGAAGGATACCGTCGGCTATATCCTCAACTACAGGTATAACGAGAACAAGGTAACAATTCTCACAACGAACTACCTGGATCGAGATGAACCGAAGGATACACAGAAGGGCGTCTCCTACACCCTGGCGGAACGCATTGGCGACCAGATGCGTTCAAGGCTGCATGAGATGTGCAAAACGATAATCATGACCGGAAATGATTTTCGCGAAACGGTCAAGAACACCGAGCACCACTTCTGATGAGCGGCCGCTAATGCAAGCCCGGCGAGAAGCGTCAGCTTGATAGCGCGAAACGTAAGGTATAGGGCGCAGTCATAAAGAGGAAGCTATTCTTCGTCGTCTTCGTCGTCATCTCCTTGCTCTACGATCTGAATGAAGAAAGAAGTTTCGCAATCTTCGCAGGCGAACTGCTCGTCTTCTCCCGAGTCGAGTTTCCCGGCGCACAGTGGGCAAAAAGAGATGTCGACACTCATGTTGTCCTAAATACTAGAATGATTTTTTAAAGTCAAAGTCCTTTTTTGGGGGACCCATGAAGCGCAGTGAATTTGAGGAACAATACGTCATTGATGATTTTGCGGGTAACGATACCTGGCGGATCTTTCGCATCATGGCCGAGTTTGTCGAGGGCTTCGAAACTCTTTCCCGTATACCCCCTGGCGTGGCGATTTTTGGATCCGCGCGGGCATTGCCTGGATCGGATGCCTACCTCAAGGCCGAAGCAACGGCCTTGCTTCTCGCGAAGAACGGATATTCAGTTATCACGGGTGGCGGGCCTGGTGTCATGGAAGGTGCAAACAAGGGGGCTGCTGAAGCCGGAGCAACCTCCGTGGGTCTGAACATCGTCTTGCCGCTGGAACAGAAACCGAACATTTACGCAAACAAGCTTCTCGATTTCCGTTACTTCTTCGTACGCAAAGTCATGTTTGTGAAATATTCGATCGCTTTCGTCATTCTTCCAGGGGGCTTTGGCACGCTTGACGAGCTTTTCGAAGCCATTACTCTCATCCAAACTCGCAAAATCAAGCCGTTTCCGGTGATTCTCGTTGGAACGGAGTACTGGAAGGGGCTGCTGGGCTGGATTCGCGACACGCTCGTGCGGGAGAAGATGGTAAGCGTAGAGGACCTCGATATCCTGAAAACAGTCGACACGCCAGAAGAGGTTCTCTATTGGGTGCAGGAATCAAAGTTCCGCAATGGTTCACAGAGTAGTTCGACTACACCCCAATAGCCGCCATTCTTGTTTTCTCTTCAACTATGCTATAAACCTTTCGCGAAAGAGTAGAAGCAACCAGAGATAAGACAGCTCGTGGAAGGTGGAGTGGGACAGGACGTGGACCAGGGTTTTACAGTCGATTTCAAGTTTCCGGTTTATTTCACTCAGAATATCTTCTCGGTTCAGAATTCCATTTTTTCCGATGCAGTGAGGCGCCTCGAGCCGGACAAGAGACATCGCGTCTTGTTTATAATCGACGAGAACGTCATCCAGTCGCACCCCGATCTCCTGTCTTCCCTGGAAAGATACTTTTCCTCCAATCCCGAGTTCCTGGAACTGATCAGTCCTCCAATCCCGGTTCCGGGTGGTGAATCCGTAAAGAACGATTTCAAGCATGTCCTGCGACTGGCGGAAGAAATCAGCGAGAGAGGAGTAGATCGTCAATCCTTCCTGGCAGTCATTGGCGGTGGGGCCGTCCTGGACATGGCCTGTTTTGTGTCTGCGATTTGTCACCGTGGTATTCGAACGATCCGAATCCCTACAACGGTTCTGTCGCAGGCGGATTCAGGCGTTGGCGTCAAGAACGGTATCAATGGTTTTGGCAAGAAGAACTTCTTTGGAACCTTTGTGCCGCCTTTTGCGGTAATCAACGACAGCCTGTTCATTGACACGCTAAGCCATCGAGACAAGCTTGCCGGTCTGGCTGAAGCCGTAAAGGTTGCGTTGATTCGCGACCGGGAATTCTTCGGCTACATCGAACAGAACGCAGCGCTGTTGGCAACTGCGGATCGCGACGCCATGAATTATCACATTCGCAGGACCGCCGAGTTGCACCTTCAGCATATTCGAACTTCGGGAGATCCCTTCGAATTCGGAAGCGCGAGGCCTTTGGATTTTGGTCATTGGGTTGCCCACAAGATGGAGTCAATGACGGAACACTCACTGCGTCATGGAGAGGCTGTCGCTATCGGTGTTGCTGTCGATTCGGTTTATTCAATGAGAATGGGATTTCTTCAAGCGGCCGAAACGGAACGAATTCTTTGCCTCCTGGAGCATCTTGGTTTCACGCTCTGGCA
>CAMAWS010000443.1 GCA_945861845.1 Candidatus Sulfopaludibacter sp. SbA3
CCAGTTCCAGCGGACCTTTCCCGTCGGCTGTGATCGCATTCAGGTCTGCGCCTGCCGCGACCAGGAGCCGCGAAGATCCAATGTCCCCTTGTCTCGCCGCAAAATGCAACGGTGTGAACCCGCCGTAGTAATCCTTCTTGGCCTTTTCACCAGGCTCGGGATCCCGCGGCAAACTGGTGATGCTGGAATTACCCGTCGAGCCTCCCCGTCGGCCTTCGGAGGGAACAATCTTCGAGCGAACGTTCACATTGGCATTGCGTTCGATGAGGATTTTCGCAGCGTCGGGATGGCTTTCGGAAACAGCCCACATCAAGGCGTTCGTACCGCCCCAGGTTTCAATCGCGTCGATCCGCGCTCCATTATCCAGCAGCATTTTAATCGCGTCGGTCCTGCCGGTGCGCGCGGCCATCATGAGCGCGGTGTCTCCCGATTTCGTCAGCACAGCATTCGGATCCACTCCGGCCTTGATTAGTTTTTCGATCATGGCCGCATTCCCGTTCTCGGTGGCCAGTTGCAGTAGTGTCGCTCCCGTGCGCGTGGTGGCCGACACACTTGCGCCGGCGCGGATGAGCAGTTCCGCTGTTTCCAAGTCATCGGAACGAACCGCCCAATGCAGTGCCGTAGTGCCGTCCGTCTGCGGCGCGTTTACATCTGCTTTTTTCTGCAGCAGGGAACGCACGGCCGCCTTGTTTCCCTTCATTACCGCATCGGCTACGTCACTGACTGCGGCGCCGAGACTGGCCACCGACATCAACAGGACTACACCCAACCCGAATACGCGTCTTATACACATGCGTTGGCTCCTTATGCTCACTTGCTACTAGAAACTTCAGGGACTTTGGGTGTGATTTCTACCACTCTGGCTGGATGACTGACAACAACAAACTTAGAAGAAAATGTGGGCCTTGAAAATTCGCTCAGGGTACCTTTAAAAAGCTTGCCATGCGCGGGAACTTTGAGCCATAGTTCCGCCTATATTCCAGCAATATTTAAAGACGTGTTTTCTGATTGGGTTTTGTAATGGCCTTGATGACTATTCAGCAACGGAGCTGTCGATGAAAAAGAGACTATTGGTATGCTGCATGGCGATCGTGTCTGCAGTTTTCGGTTATGGACAGGCGGCCGGCCCGCAGCGGCAGCCTGCGGGGACGGTAGCTGCGACAGCCACACCACAGCGTGCCTCGACGCCAGCCGCCGGGCCTACGGCTGCACAGGCCGCCCTTCTAAACCAGTACTGCATGGGTTGCCACAACGATCGAACGAAACGGGCAAATGTTTCGTTCGAAAATATAGATCTCGGCGCCGTGGGTGATAACCCGCAGTTGTGGGAAAAAGTCGTGCGTAAGCTTCGCGCGGGCGTTATGCCTCCGCCAGGAACGCGGCGGCCGGATTTGGCCGCCTACACCGGAATCACGGAGTGGCTGGAAGCAGAAATCGACCGGAAGACCAAGCTCAATCCCGGAAACATCGTACTCCATCGCTTGAATCGGGCCGAATACGGCAATGCCGTCCGCGACCTCCTGGATCTCGAAATCGATTCGGCAACACTGCTGCCGGCGGATGACTCGAGCCGGGGCTTCGACAATGTCGCCGGTTCGTTGGCGTTGTCTTCGACACTGCTGGAATCCTATGCGAACGCGGCCGGGAAAGTTGCTCGCATGGCGGTGGGCTACTGGAAGACGCCGACCGAGAGGACCTATATTGCACCGAGCGATACTTCACAGGAATACCACATCGAGGGCCAGCCCTTTGGCACACGTGGTGGACTGGTCGTCAGCCACGTTTTTCCGTCTGATGGCGAGTACAAGTTCTCGCTCAAGGAATTCGTTCTCGGTCCCTACATTGGAGACGAACAGCTTGAGCTGAACATCGATGGCGAGAGACTGCAATTATTCGAGTGGAATAATCTCCAAGGCGGGAACCCCGGCGCCGACGGCGATACCGGTGGTGGCCTGGAGGTCACGGCGCCAGTGAAAGCCGGCACGCATACAGTAGGAGTCACGTTCGTGGCTACGAACTACCGGCCCAGCCTTGATCTGGCCAAGCATTACGCACGAAGCACACTGGAAAACAGCAGGATCGCCGGATTCACGAACTATCCGGAGGTTGGCCTCTTGAGGATTCAAGGGCCCTTCAATTCCGTGCGCCCGGTCAGTTCGCGCAGCATTAACAAGGTTTTTACTTGCCGGCCCGCAAGCGCCGCCCAGGAGGAGTCCTGCGCCAAGGAGATTGTTTCAACGCTGACGCGTCGAGCCTACCGGCGCCCCCCGACGGGTGAGGATCTTGAAGGGGTCATGTCTTTTTACCAGGAAGGCCGCAAAGGCGGAACGTTTGAGGACGGCATCGAGCTGTCGATTCGCCGAATCCTGGCAAGCCCGCAATTTCTGGTGCGCGTAGAGAAAGAACCGGCCGCACTGGCCATTGGCCAGACGCATCGCATCACCGACCTGGAATTGGCATCCCGTCTGTCCTTTTTCCTGTGGAGCAGTATCCCGGACGATGAGCTGCTCAACGTGGCCACCCAGGGAAGACTTAGCAATCCGACCGTGCTCGAGCAACAGGTGAAGCGCATGCTCGCCGATTCCCGGTCCGTGGCGCTGGTAAACAACTTCGCGGCTCAATGGCTGTACTTGCGGAATTTGAAAGCGGCGTCTCCGGTCGCCACAAGCTACCCCGAATGGGACGATCAGCTGAGGCAGGCGTTCCGGCGTGAGACGGAACTGCTGTTTGAAAGCGTGATGCGCGAGGATCGTAACGTCGTGGACTTTTTGACGGCGGATTACACGTATCTTAACGACCGGCTTGCCAAGCAATACGGCATCCCCAATATTTACGGATCCCAGTTTCGGCGGGTGACCTTGGGCCCGGAATTCGACTACCGCCGGGGATTGCTGGGCAAGGGAAGCGTCCTGGCGATAACTTCGGTTCCCGACAGAAATTCACCCGTCAAGCGAGGCGTGTGGATCCTGGACAATATTCTCGGTACTGCCCCTCCGGAACCTCCGCCCAACGTTCCGCCGTTGGAAGATACGACGGGTGAGCCCGGCAAAATTCTATCCGTGCGTGAGAAGCAGATCATGCACCGGAAGAATGAGCCCTGCGCGAGTTGCCACAAACTTTTCGATCCAATGGGTTTTGCGCTCGAGAACTTTTCCGCGGACGGCAGTTGGCGCACCAAGGACGGAGGCGACGGTGGAGTTCCGATCGATACGGCCGGCGAACTGTTTGATGGCCAGCCGATCAATGGACCTGCCGGCTTGAGACAGGCGCTGCTGCGGTATTCCCCCCAGTTTGTGCGCATGGTGACGGAGAAGTTGATGACCTACGGTCTGGGGCGGGGAATTGAATACTACGATATGCCCGTGATCCGCTCGATCGTGCGGGATGCGGCTAAGAATAACAACCGGTTCTCATTGATCGTGTTGGGTATCGTCAAGAGCGCTCCATTCCAGATGAGG
>CAMAWS010000444.1 GCA_945861845.1 Candidatus Sulfopaludibacter sp. SbA3
GTAACCCACGCAACGCTCATGTCATCGATGGAACGCTGTCCGTAGCCGATCCAATTGTCCGGGTCGAGATTCAGCTTGTTCGCCGAAGTATTGTCATGCCAACTGATGAAATGCAGAACGGAACCGGTGGGCAGGAGAGGTTGAACGTCAGATGCGTACTCATAAGCCATCATCCAGTTGAAGTTGAAATTGTTAATGCAGCTTATAGTTTCAGTTCTGCTTCCATCTCGTTTCCTGCTTTTTTCAGGATAGATGACTTCCAGGCACATCGCCTTGCCGCGGGTGTGCATGTGCGGCGCGAAAGTTAGAAGGCGCGTGGGCTTGCTCATGATGAGATAACTGTCGGTCCGAATATTGTCTGTATTTGGCGGCAGATCGAGTTCGGAATCGTCGCCCATCAACTCGGTGATCGCTGCGAACTTCGGGACATATCCCTTTGGATGGAACTTGAAGGCGATGGCGACGTTCGTGGCTGTGGGCTGGCCCGTGTACGGATGAATGTGTAAACCGAAATTCACTTTCGTCCCGGCCTTCATCAGGCGGCCTGACCCGTCTTCGAAAGTATTGCCGTTCTTTGCCTGAATTGTTGCCTGGCCGCCACCATCGGGATAAGCCAGGCTCGTGCCGATGTGGTGAATCACTCTGCCGCCCTTGATCGGCTTCACTTCGACAGCCTGGATATACCGATCCTCGGTCAGGCCTGAATCCGTAACATAGTTTCTCCACAAGTCGGGACCAGATCCCGCAACGTCCAGATCCTTAGGGAGCATTTGCACGATCAGGTCCGGTGTGCCGATCTTCCATTTGGAATCGTCGAACTGGAGTGGCGGCGGCATGTCGGCTGGATTCCCTCGCGGCGCGCCTGCGTCCACCCACTTCACGATGGTTGCGATCTCTTCCTCGGAAAGTCCTTCGTTGTTCTTAAACTTGCGGATGCCGACATTCGGATCGATGTGCCACGGCGGCATGATACGCAGCGCGACCTTCTCTTTAATCGATCTTGCCCAGGGCCGGGACTGCTCATATGTCAGCAACGACATCGGGGCGATGTTGTCTGGCCTATGACAGCTCTGGCAAGAGCGTTGGAAGATTGGCGCGATGTGTTTCGTAAACGTGACCTCTCCCTGCGTCGCTTCGGTGGCGGTTGTCTGTGCTACCAGGCTTCCGCTGGTCAGGACTAGTACGGTCAGCGCCGGCAAAACGACTGAAACTAGATGAAAGAGCCGATCTTTCAACATCGCTTTCATGTCGGTATCTCCTTATATGGATGTCTCAAAGACGAATAGGTGAAACCAGTTAAAGCGAGGCCCATCTCAATGTCAAGGAGTAACGCCCTCATTAGCTTAGAAGACATATTTGAGCGCAAATTGCATGATTCTGGGGTCCAGAGCCGTTCTGATCTGGCCGAATGTATTGTTGCTCAGCGTCACGTTAGGATTCCCCGGCCGGAAGCTATTCGTGACGTTAAACGCCTCGGCGCGTATCTCCAGCTTGTGCCTTTCGCGCAAACTGAACGTCCGCGCCAGGGCCATATCGAACGACCATGTCCTTGGCCCACGAAAACTGTTCCAGCCTACATTTCCGAGCGTACCCAGCGCCTGAGGGGCAAAGGCGGCGGGGTTGAGATACTGGCTTAATGGACCGGCAGACCTGTCGCTGTATGCGTTCGCCAGTATCTGATCCGGTCGTTGGGAATTAACTCCAGTCAAAGCTCTGTCTGTACCGGCTAGTACGGCAAGAGGTTCGCCTGAGGCGGTTTTGTAGATTGCAGACAACCTCCAGCCGGTGGCCACCAGGCGCACCGTCCGGTTGGAAAACTCCGGTGTTTCGGCTAGCGCAGTCAAATTGAAAATCTGCCGCCGGTCCGCGGTGCAATTGCCGCGATCAAACTCCCGATCATTAGGCTTTGTGTAGGTGACGGTCGCCGCAGCGCCCAGCGAGTTGACGGCTTGCGTAAAAGACCCGATGCAACGCGACCAGGTGTAGTTGCCGCTGACCGTGAGACCGCGGGCGGCGCGGCGCTGAACAGATAACAGCATGCCGTGATAAATCTGCGTGCCGCCGTCGTCGAACTCCGCCATCGCTCCAATGTACTGTCCGTCCTGCGGCCGTTCCAGGCTGAGGATGCGGCGTTGGTCGGTATTGGCGACAGAGGCGCCCGGAATGTTGACGGCCGGATTGATCGGATTGTGAGTCCACAAGTGCATCGTCCGTGTTCCGATATAGCTGGCCGAAACGAGCCAATTCGCTTCCATCTGTCTCTGTATGCTCAGATTCCAGGAGTATGTTGTCGGTGTCTTCAGGTCGTAGGGCGTGGTGAGAAACAATCCGCGAGGGGTAAACGTCGCATTCTTGTCCACCACGTACGGAAAGGGGTTACCCCCGGGATAGCCCAGCCAGGGATTATCCAAGCCACCCGCCGGGCTTGTTATCGTCGTGCGGCCTCCCCAGGGGTTGGATCCCGAAGTGTTCTCACGCCATCCTCCGTTATTAAATGCATATCCAAATGCATACGAGGCCCGAATCGACGTCCGGCCGTCTCCCCTTGCATCCCAGGCGAGTCCCAGGCGCGGCATGAAGTGCCACCACTGTTTGTGTACGCCGCTGTCGGACGGAAAACCGGCGTCGCCGGTGTAGTGGAATCCGGCCGGTGCGTTGACGAACACGCTGCTCTTGACGCCCTGCAAAAATCGATCGTGATCGAAGTTGTAGGCCACTCCATTGGTCAGTTTCTGGGGAATATACGGCTCCCAGCGTAACGCGTAGTTCAACGTCAAGCCAGGCGTGGCTTTCCAGGAGTCTGTCAAATACAGGTTAACGAAAGTCTGATTTAAGTCATGTGTATTGGGAAGGCCCTGGAAAAGCGTGTTCACTCGACCCAGCAGGAAATCACCCAGCCCGAGGCCGGTCACCGCTCCATTGAAAGTGAAGTTGCCGGGACCTGCGAAGTGCGTTAACTCGTTGTGCCTCCCATGCATGGCGCCCACGCCGAATGCGAACTGATGCTTTCCTCTAACGAGGTTCACATCATCATTGAGTGCGTATCCTGTGGGGATCCAATTGTCTTTAGATGAATCAAAAAGCCCCAGTGCGAAACCACCACCGCCCGTTATGGACAAGCCTCCCAGAAATGTCGGCGTAAAGCTGCAGTTGAAATTGACCACGCCGGCATCACACCACGAGAAGAAGTCGTTTTGGAGCGCCCTGGCGACCACTCTATTGACGCCGAAACGAAATGCGTGGACGGCGTTGGGGCCAAGCAAAAAGGTATCGCCGAAGCTGAATGATTCGGAAATGACATCGGTACCCCTGGTTGGCGTTGCCAAAAGATTTTTCGTCAGAGAGAAGCTGGTAGGTATGTGCTGAGTGCTGATCATAAAGCGTCCGAACAGGGAGTGACGATCGCTCTTCTGATAGTCAATTTTACCCACGAACTGGTGATCGTTTTCCAGGCTCG
>CAMAWS010000445.1 GCA_945861845.1 Candidatus Sulfopaludibacter sp. SbA3
CAGTCGATGCATTGAGTGGCGATTGAGCGTTTAGATCCAACCACGTGCAAAATAGTAACCGATCTTCACGGTTTCTTCGACGAGCGTGAGAAAAGCGGTCCACCGTCCCATCCAGCGCGTCGAACGTTTGATGGCATCGGGGAATGGCCTGGGAATGATTTCCAGTCCCGCCTTCCTGAATGCCCGGCTTGCTCGGAACATGTGAAAATCGCTGGTGAGAAGTACTTTGCGGCTTGTCTCGGAGGCGAGCATGCGGCTCACCAGGACAGCATTTTCCCGGGTACTGGTCGACAAGGATTCGAGGCGAATCGCGGAGGCTGGCACACCGCTCGCGACCAGGAAATCGCGCATGAGCGACGCTTCGCTTGCCTTGCCGCCGGCTACGCCGCCGCTGACTAATATTTGCCGGAATCCATCCTGTTTGTAAGCCCAAGCGGCATAAACGGCCCGAAGGTACGAACTTTCGCCGAGCACGGTTCCATCCATGGAAGATCCGGCAAGCACGACGAGGATCTCCCCTTTGGCATCGGTCCACGGCCCGGAGAGCCAGGTTGCCCACCACCGGACGAGAGGTGTAGAACTCACAAAAACAACCAGTAGTCCGGCAAAAGTCAGCGCCCGCCGCAAACTCCTCACGCTTCACATCGTCGCACGTTGATTGGAAAGGGTGCTCGCGCCACATTAAGTGTGACTCTTGGCCGAGCCCACGGCCGGTCGCCGGCGAAGAAATTCGACCATCCGGGAGCCGGACTGCGGCATCCTTCTCAACCTTCACCACTGGGCTGGACCATATCTTGCCGAGGACTCTGACCCTTACGTGCGCCGGCCCACCGGGCGATAATCTGAATCATCTCCAAAGCCAGTGGCGGACGGGTCCGATACTGCTCGTCGGTGGCCTGCCCGATTTGTTTGCGTTCGAGTTTGCCGCTGCGGCCGGGAGCCAGTTTGGGATTCTTTCGGGTGCGGTAAAGCCGGACGAGAATCGGCAATGCCCAGACCTTGTGTGGGGCAAAGGCGAAGGAGACGTGCAGGGAAAGTGACATTTTGAAACAAGAAATGTTTTGCGCGCCGCGTGGGGCCGCTAAGAGTGCTGACTCGCCACAGACTTTTTAGGCTGACCGCCTGCAAACTGGGGAACGTGCTGCCGGAGAGCCATCTGACGGGGCGGCTGTTCGGCAAAATGCTGCTAATGCCCGCGCCACGGCGGGGACCAGGCAAAGACGCTGACGCAATGGACGTAGGGATGGATTGGTGTCGAAAGAGCGTCGAAACAGGCTGTTGCCCGCGTTCAGTTTGCCTTGCGGGGCACTCAACGGGGCATCCCGGACTTATGGCCCGCGATGGGGAGGGACTATCTCAACATCCCCAGCCTCACCCCGTCTGTATATAATTGTGTACTGATCGGGTCTGTGAAACCCAAAACGGAAATCCCGGTCAAACACCCGGAACCACCTGGCCGGGAACGTACTCGAACAAGAGGAGATTAAAATGCGAAAGCCCACGGCCATCCGCGTTCTCATCGCAGTGATTGCTCTCAATGCCTGGATCCTACCCGCTCAGACGACCAGCACCACGCTGCTAGGCACAACAACGGACGCCTCGGCGGCGGCGTTGCCCGGTGTGGAAGTAACGGCCACGCGCATGGCCACCAATCAGACGCGAACGGTTGTCTCGAATGAACTCGGCTTCTATACGATTCCCGCGCTGGATCCGGGCAGCTACCGCATCGCGGCGCGCAAGGGCGGATTCAAGACGCAGGTCCGTTCGAACGTAATTTTGCAGGTGAACCAGCGGCTGACAGTGGACTTCGGACTGGCGGTGGGCGATGTGGTGGAGAGTGTGGAAGTAACCGGGGAGGTGCCCGCGCTTGACACCGCGAGCGCCTCATTGGGCGCGGTCGTGGACCACCGGAAGATCGTGGACCTGCCGCTGAACGGCCGTAACTACGCTCAGCTTGCGTGGCTGGTTCCAGGAGTGACGCCGGGCCAAAGGCATTCCAACGATACGGTGAACTTCAGCAATCCTTTCCAGATTTCGGCCAACGGCCAGCGCCAGTTCAACACCGAAGTGACGATGGACGGGCTGAGCATCAACAACGCCCTGCTGAACCAATCGAATCTGCGGCCGTCGCTGGACGCGGTGGAAGAGTTCCGGGTGCAGACGGGGAATTATTCGGCGGAGTTTGGCTTTCAATCGGGCGCGCAGGTGAACCTGGTGATGCGGTCGGGCGGCAACCAGCTTCATGGGACGCTATTCGAGTTCCTGCGGAACGACAAGCTGGACGCGCGCGACTTTTTCGCCCCGCCTGGCCAGAAGCGCCCGCCGTTCAAACAGAACCAGTTCGGTGTGACCGGAGGCGCGCCGGTTGTAAAGGACAAGACGTTCTTCTTTGCCTCCTATGAGGGCTACCGGCGGCGCAGGGATAGCGTGGGGAGCGCCGTCGTGCTTACCGAGGCGCAGAGGGCTGGGGATTTCTCGGCGCTGACGGCGCCGCTTCGCGATCCGGACAACCCGGGTCAGGTGTTGACGGGCAATCGGATTCCGGCGAACCGGCTCTCTCCGGAGGCGCAGAAGATCCTGCGATTCATGCCGCTGCCGAACGCGCCGGGAACGTTGAACTTCATAGGGGCGACCATCGCTCAGGCCAATCAGGATCAGGGCTTTCTGCGGGTTGACCACAATGTTTCCAACCGCGACCGGATGTATCTGCGCTACGGCATCAGCCAGCAGCATGTGCCCGAAAAGCAGTTGAACCCCAATTTTTCGATCGTGCAGGATATCCGGGACCAGAATCTGGTTCTGTCGCATACGCACCTGTTCGGCGCTTCCACCCTGAACGAGTTCAGACTGGGCTATAACCGGGCCAACAATGTCTTTCTCGGACCGGACCGTTCCAACTTCAGCCCGCTGGGAGATCTGGGTATTTCGGGAGTGGCCGAGGGGGCGCGTCTGAAAGGCGTGCCGTCGATTTCGATTCCAGGCGTGCTGGGAATCGCCGAGCATTTTCTGGTTCCGCTGACGCAGATCGACTGGACCTACTCGTTAGCCGAGAACGTGACGCACACCTTCGGGCGGCATACGCTGAAGACCGGCATTGACCTGCGGAAGTCGCGGCTGAACCGGTTCTTCCAGCAGTCCAATCGCGGAAACTTCAACTTCTCGGGGGTACTTACCGGCAACGCGATCGCTGATTTCCAACTGGGGCGGCCGGCCGATACATCCAGGGCTGTCGGCCCGGGCATCTTCAATGCGATCCGCCAAGTGCGCCAGGGGTATTACTTTCAGGACGATTGGCGTGTTACGAACAAGCTGACGCTGAACCTGGGGCTACGCTACGAGGTGATCGGGGTGCCCGACGACGTGCACGGCAACCTGCGGACATTCGACTTCAAGACCAACCGGCTGGTGCCGGAGTTTGGCGTTACCCAGGGGATGTACAAGAGCGACCGCAACAACC
>CAMAWS010000446.1 GCA_945861845.1 Candidatus Sulfopaludibacter sp. SbA3
AGTCTCGATGCCCTGTTTAAAGCAGCTGTCGACGCCATCGAATCCGGGGCCACAATCCTGATCCTGTCGGATCGGGCTATCGACAAGGATCACGCGCCAATACCCAGCTTGCTGGCGACGGCGGGCCTGCATCACCATCTGGTTCGCAGGGGACTGCGTACGAAGGCAACGCTCATTATTGAAAGCGGCGATGCGCGCGAAGTGCATCATTATTGCCTGCTCATCGGCTACGGCGCCTCGGCGATCAACCCGTACCTGGCCTTCGAAACGCTGGATGACATGATCCGCCAGGACCTGCTTACGGGGATGGACCATAAGAAAGCGGTCAACTACTACACGAAGGCCGTGAACAAGGGCGTCTTGAAGGTCATGTCGAAGATGGGTATTTCGACGCTGCAGAGCTACCGCGGAGCGCAGATCTTCGAAGCCATCGGGCTCGATCAGAAATTCGTCGACAAGTATTTCAGCGGAACGGCAACCAGGATCAGTGGCATCGGAGTGGACGAAATTGCGCAGGACGTGCTTACGCGTCATCACAAGGCCTTTCCGTCGCGCCCGGTTCGGACGCCGGACCTCGATTGGGGCGGGCAGTACCAATGGCGCCAGGACGGCGAGTACCACATGTACAACCCCGAGTCGATCCACAAGCTTCAGTACGCGACTCGAACGAACAACTACAGGGTCTTCAAGGAGTACAGCAGCATCGTCAATTCCACGGGCCAGCGGCTATGCACGTTGCGCGGCCTGCTCGACCTGAAGCTTGCGGACAAGGCGGTTCCGCTGGATGAAGTTGAGCCGGTGGAGTCGATCATGAAGCGGTTTGCCACCGGCGCCATGTCGTTCGGCTCGATCAGCAAGGAAGCGCACGAGACGCTGGCGATCGCGATGAATCGTATCGGCGGCCGGAGTAACACGGGCGAGGGCGGGGAAGATTCTGCCCGCTACATACCCGATCCGAACGGCGACTCGCGTTCGAGCGCCATCAAGCAGGTGGCTTCCGGCCGGTTCGGAGTGACGAGCGAGTACCTGGTAAGCGCGAACGAACTGCAGATCAAGATGGCGCAGGGAGCAAAGCCCGGCGAGGGCGGACAGCTTCCCGGGCACAAGGTGGCCGATCATATTGCCCGGGTTCGTCATTCCATACCTGGCGTGGGCCTTATTTCGCCTCCGCCGCACCATGATATCTATTCAATTGAGGACTTGGCGCAGCTTATTCACGACCTGAAAAATTCGAATCCCAGGGCTCGCGTCAGCGTGAAGCTTGTCTCGGAAGTGGGCGTCGGAACAGTTGCTGCAGGCGTCGCAAAAGCGCATGCAGACGTCGTCCTCATTTCGGGCGACAGCGGTGGAACCGGCGCTTCCCCGGTGACGAGCCTCAAGCATGCCGGCGTTCCATGGGAGCTGGGCCTGGCAGAAACACACCAGGTATTGGTGCTCAACAATCTTCGCAGCCGGATCATCGTGCAGACAGACGGTCAGCTGAAGACAGGCCGCGACGTCGTGGTTGCCGCGCTGCTGGGCGCCGAGGAGTTTGGGTTCGCGACATCGGCGCTTGTGGTTTCAGGGTGCATCATGATGCGTGTTTGCCACCTGAATACCTGCCCGGTCGGCGTAGCGACCCAGAATCCTGTGCTGCGCGAGAAGTTCACGGGCAAGCCGGAATACGTCGTGAACTATTTCCGCATGATCGCCCAGGAAATTCGCGAACACATGGCGGAACTGGGTTTCCGGACGGTAGACGACATGGTCGGTCGAATGGACAGGCTCGACACCCGAAAGGCCATCGCACACTGGAAGGCACAGAAGCTGGACCTGTCTCCGATGCTCCACATGCCGAAGGTTGCGGATAACGTAGTGAAACGCTGCGTCCATCAGCAGGATCACGGCCTCGAGAAGGCGCTGGATAATCTCCTGATCGAGCTCGCAAAAGATGCCATCGATTCAAAGACCCCGGTCGAGATCAGCCTGCCTATCCGAAATGTGAATCGCACGGTCGGTACGATGATGGGCAGTGAAATTACCCGCCGGCACGGCGCGGCAGGCCTTCCCGACGATACGATACGCATCAATTTCAAGGGTTCTGCCGGCCTGAGCTTCGGTGCTTTCATTCCAAGAGGCGTCAGCCTGACGCTTGAGGGAGACGCCAACGATTACTTTGGAAAAGGACTGTCGGGCGGCAAGCTGGTGGTCTATCCGCCTGCTGAAGCGGATTTCCCGGCAGACCAGAACATCATCATCGGTAATGTGGCCCTGTACGGCGCCACGGATGGCGAGGCGTACATCTGCGGCGTCGCAGGCGAGCGATTCGCCGTCCGCAATAGCGGCGCGGTAGCGGTTGTCGAAGGCGTTGGCGATCACGGATGCGAATACATGACCCGCGGCCGTGTTGTGGTGTTGGGCCGCACCGGCCGGAACTTTGCAGCCGGCATGAGCGGCGGTATTGCGTACGTGATCGACGAGGAAGGCGACTTCGCCCAGCGATGCAACCTGCAGATGGTGGATCTGGAAACAATCACCGATCCGGAAGAGGAATGGACCGTGAGGAACTACATAAAGCGTCACGCGGAATTGACGAAGAGCGTTCGCGCCCAGATGATCATGGCTGAATGGAATCACTACAGGGAAAAGTTGATCAAGGTCATGCCCCTGGAGTACCGAAGGGTACTGATGCAGGCTTCCACCGATGGTCACCAGGGTTCAGAGACGGTGGTGCAACATGGGTAGTCCGACCGGATTCTTGGACATTGCCCGGGTTGGATTCGACCGGCGGCCCGTCGAAGAGCGAATTCACGATTGGAAGGAAGTTTACAGGGAGTTCCCGGAAGACAAGCTGAAAGCTCAGGCGTCGCGTTGCATGGATTGCGGCGTTCCGTTTTGTCACCAGGGTTGCCCGCTCGGCAACATCATTCCCGACTGGAACGACCTCGTCTACCGGGATCGTTGGAAGGACGCGCTTCAGCGACTCTTCGCCACCAATAATTTTCCTGAATTCACCGGCCGCATCTGCCCCGCCCCATGCGAAGGCGCGTGTGTCCTCGGAATCAATGCGGATCCCGTAACTATCAAGAACGTAGAAGTCAGCATCATCGACCGGGCCTTCAAGGAAGGCTGGGTCAAGCCAATGCCTCCCGCCGTTCGAACCGGAAAGAAAGTCGCCGTCGTGGGATCGGGTCCCGCGGGCTTGGCAGCAGCGGCCCAACTGAACCAGGCTGGCCACTGGGTGACTGTGTTCGAACGCGCGGACCGGATCGGAGGCCTGCTCCGGTACGGCATTCCTGAGTTCAAGATGGAGAAGGCTGTCGTGGATCGGCGATTGCACATCATGACCGAAGAGGGCATTAAATTCCGAACCAATGCCAATGTCGGCGTGAATGTTTCCGTCGCTGACCTTCGACGCGACTTCGATGCGGTCCTGCTTGCCGGGGGCGCAACCGCTCCCCGCGATCTTC
>CAMAWS010000447.1 GCA_945861845.1 Candidatus Sulfopaludibacter sp. SbA3
CAATTGGATCTCCCGCAGCGACTCGATGCCGAAGGGCCGCCCGTTCTTTTCCTCGGCGATGGTCGGATCATAAGCAAGTTCGAGCTCGGCGTAGAATCCGCCGGTCAACATGCGCTCGTTCGCGTGAACGAGTCGGGGATCGATGCGCACGTCTTTCAATTGCAGGCTGGGCAAAGTGGCGAGGAAGGAATCGGTCGCGGTATCGAGGCGGGCGGTGATGATGTCGATCAGTTTAACAAGGCCCTTTTCCTTGGCGCGGGCTTTAAACAGTTCATGCTCTCCCGCGCGGACAGTTTTTTCCCCGAGCTGACGCTCGACAATCTTGAGGCCCTCTGCAATTTCCTCCTCATCCACAGAGGCGCAGTAGCGGCCAAGCAAAAATTCGGCAACGTAGGTAGGAACCGGGTACTGTCCCTTGAACTTTCGGACCAAGTCCTTGCGCACCACGTAGCCTTCAAAGGACTTGGTGGCAATCGAATCAATTGGGTCTAGTTGTTGGCTCATGTGGTTATTCTCCAAGTGTGGTTCGCAGCGAATGGAGCACCTGCCCGGATGCATCCAGCAGGACGACCTCGGCGCTCGTACCGATGTCCGCGTCATTTTCTAGGAAGACCGTCGCCTTCCCGTCGGGTGTGGTTTCCCGCGCCAGCTTGTCAGTCACCAGTGATGTGGTGGCGTCGGACTGGCGGGTGCGGATATCCACGCGCACCCCGGCGCAGTCGCCGCCGACCGCCACGCGGCATTTTGCTCCTGTCCACTTGGCTTCCAGCAGGCGCGCGGGGCCGCTGGCGGGGCGCGCCCGCGTGACGCTCAGGCGCGGAATCACCATCTCCTGTAACGACACGCCGCCATGCGAGTATTCCATGGACGCGCGGAAACACCCGGCGCCGGGCGGACTGGCAATCGTGACATCCGGATTCCAGTGCCATTTGAAGGTGGGGGAGTTGGTTTGGGCGTTGGGTTTCAGGGCGGCACAACGGCCCCAGCGATGTTCGGCCAAGAATGATTTAAGTTCCACCTTCGGCAAACCGCCGGGCAGGAGCAGCCATCCGTGGTCAGTGACCACGATTATCTCAGCCCAGCCGGCTTTGAACAACGCGCCGATGCGGCTCGTCAGATCCCGCACTTCACTCTCCACGGCGCGGGCCAGCTTCCAGCCTTCGTTGTGACCGCGCTTATCCAGCGTGCCGGCTTCCGTCCAGGCCGAACCTGCCGGATCGCCGGTCTCATCCCCCGCCAGGCATTGCCAGCCTCGCTCCACAAGCGCGGTGACAAAGCGGTCTTGGGTGAGTCGCTGGCCGGAGGCAACTAGGTTGGGGGCGAATTCATCACTGGCCTCGCCGCCCTGAACCGCATCCGCCAGCGGGGACGCCGCCGGCTTGGCGGTGGCAGTCACCGAAGGAATGGCGGACCATTCCCATACCTGCGTGGCGGTCAGGTCGGCGGTGTTCAATTGCTGCGCCAACTGTTGCGCGACATCGAAGCGCAACCCGTCGGCAAACAACACCAAGCGACCCGGTTTGGTTTCGATGGGGCCGGAGCGCTTGGCGACCGCCTGGCCCCTTTCGTGGATGAGCTTTTGCAGGTGGCGCGCAGTATTTTCGAGCCAGGGTAGATAGACCGCCCGCAACACGGCCAACACCGGCCCATGCTGTTCCTGCGCACCGCACGCGGCCATCGTGGCGATGGCCGCGGCATCTGTGCGCCAGCCCTGGACCGCATACCATTCTGCATACGCCTCCGAGGTCGGCGCGCCGGGTGAGTCCTTGCACAGCTCCGCGAGTCGGGCCAGCGGCTCCAGCGCGGTTGCCAACGGGCTCAACCCCAGTCTCTGCCAGGGATAATGCCTGCGTTTGGCATGCTGGCTCTCCAGCTCACAGACCCGCCGGATGGCCTCGTCCTGCGGACGATCCGCCAACGTCTCCAAGGCCAGCTTGAGCTCGCGCTCGTTCCGCTCGTTCAAAACCGGCCACACCTCGGCCGAGTCAAAAAGTGTGGGATTTTTGGGCGCGGCCCTCTTCAGCCACTCCATGACGCCGAGGTAGTTCCCCGGCGCCTCGGCGAATCGGTGCCAGACTCCGTCCCAGTGACCGTCGCGTTCCGCCAGCAGTTGCGCAGCTTTGAGAGCGCCGTCCCTCTCCGGGTCGAAATGGAAGTCCACCTTGCACTGCTGGCAGAACGCACTCCACTCGGCCCCAGTATGCTTTTCTTTAAACGTCTCCGGCTTGTTCAACCAGCGCAGAAGAAGCCCATTGGCATCCGGTGCCACCAAGCCGTTGAAAAACTCTGAATCCAGCCGGCGGCCCTGTAACTGGGCGATCGGCTCCACCATCAGCGAGGGCAGCGCCCCGGCCAGTGCGTCGCGCGTTGCTTGGTCTTTGGCCACATCAAGGTCAAGGCCGCCGTGTTTGGAAACCAAAAAGGCAAATGGCGTCCACTCCTTGCCGTTCACATGCAGCCACATCGCACCGCGATACTGCAATTCCACTAGGGCGGCCAGTTCCTGTGGGCAATCCTCTGCAGCCCGCAGCTGCTCGCGGCTGATGCCTGGCAGGTAAAAAATGGGCGCGGTTCCCGCGGGCGGAGCGCCATCCACCAAGCGCGCCTCGATGCACCGCAGCCATAGCGCCGGCCCTGTGCGTTTTTCAGGCGCGTAACTGCCCAGCACAAATAGCTCGGGCAACATTGGCTGCAAGTCCGGCACGCCACTTTCCCACACGCGCTCGGGATCAGTCCACAGTACCGCGCACGGCGCGACCTGATCGCCGGCCGCAAAAGCTTGCGCGGCCGTCCGTATGGCGGCCACGACACGTTGTCCAAGGGTCTCGCTCATGCTAGATCATCCGATTATCCCACGGAATTGCTCGGGGTTCTGCCATATTTCGTAGATCTTCGGGATAAGTTTTGGATCGGTTTCGATCTTCTCCAAAGCGTCAAGACGGGGGCGTATCTCCTCTAGATACTCACCAAAAGAACGTTTCCGAAGTACCTGCATTGGATTCTCGCTATCTCTATACGCCGGCATGACACGCTGTACATCCAAGACAAAAGGAACCTGGGCGATCACAGGGAGCTTGGCAATCGCTGCTACCACAGAGCCGAACACCGATTCACTGCATCCGTCCTCGAGGCATCGCAGCCAGAATTCGACCATTGCTTCACTCACGATGCCCGACTTTGCCCTCGCCAGTTCCTGCCGCGAGTCATCAGTAATTCTTGACCACGCATCTTCAAGGAGCGGAAGGAGCCGTTTGTCTCCGAGCAGCAGAATGCCTCTCAGAGCCTGTCCCTGTGACTGGAGGTCTGTCTCGCGGGACAACAATGTACGCACTACAAACGTCGGGCCGGCTAACTCGTCACCATCGTGAGAATCGAAGAGCACCGCAAGACTCATTGCCGCTGTGGAGCAAATGGAGGCGTCA
>CAMAWS010000448.1 GCA_945861845.1 Candidatus Sulfopaludibacter sp. SbA3
TGTACGCGTGCAGGAACTGAACGCGAACGACCGTGTAATGGGTGAGTACCAGACTACAAGCGACATCACCTTCGATGCCTCCGGCAAGAGGACGGAACGCATCGTCTATGCTCCAAAGAACACCCTGAGCAGGATTTCTCTTACACCGCAAGATATGCAGGACATCCGTGAGATCCAGCCCTTTGTGCTTACAAGCGACGAAATCGGGAAATACAAGCTGAGCTATCTTGGAAAAGAGAAGGTCGATGAGATCGACGCCTACGCTTTCGACGTGGAGCCGAAAGTCATGGAGAAGGGGCAGCGCTACTTCCAGGGCCGTATCTGGGTTGACGACATCGATATGCAGGTTGTGAAGACCTTCGGAAAAGCAGTCCCTGACCTGAACGTTGGAAAACAGGGCGAAAACCTCTTTCCACGGTTCGAGACCTACCGAGAACAAATTGATGACTACTGGTTCCCGACCTATACGCGAGCGGTGGATACTCTTAATTTTTCAACCGGCGCCCAGCGTATCCGGCAGATCATCAAATACGAGAACTACAAGAAGTTTGAGGCCGACGTGAAACTTACGTTTGGCGATGCCGTCGAGGACGGTGCCGGCGGCGGAGCGAAAGCGCCCTCAAATGGCAGAGCTCCCGCACTGGACCCGAAGCTGAAGGTCGATCCAAAGCAGCGAAAATAAAGAGATCGTCATCTCCCGCTCCTTGCTGCGTCCACATTGCGTCTGCTACACTTAGGCCCGAATTTTCGGATAAGAATAGACCTCAAGGAGAAGTTATGTCAGGCCATTCGAAGTGGCATAGTATCAAACACAAAAAGGCTGCCACGGATTCGAAGCGCGGCCGCGCCTTCACGAAATTCATCAAGGAAATAACCATTGCCGCGCGGAGCGGCGGCGGTGATATGGAAGCAAATCCCCGTTTGAGAAAGGCGATTTCCGACGCAAAGGCGTTGAACATGCCTGCGGATAACATCAAACGCGCGGTTATGAAGGGAACAGGAGAACTCGAGGGCGGCCAGCTTGACGAAGTGACTTATGAGGGCTACGGTCCCGGTGGCGTTGCGCTGATCGTGCAGACAGTTACGGATAACCGCAATCGCACTGTCAGCGAGATCCGCCACGTGTTCTCCAAAAATGGCGGAAACATGGGCGAGGCAGGTTCAGTTGCCTGGATGTTCCACAAAAAAGGTTACATCGTCATCGACAAAGCCAAGGGTGACGAAGACACCCTCATGTCGCTGGCCATTGAATCCGGCGCCGACGATTTCTCCAGCGACAGCGCCGGTTATGAAGTCATTACGTCCCCGGAGTCCTTCCACACCGTGTTGAATGCGATTAAGGCAAAGGGTATTGAACCCGAGAGCGCTGAAATCTCGATGATTCCTCAGAATTACGTGAAGGTCGAGGGCAGGACCGCACAGCAGGTGGTAAAGCTCATGGAAATTCTTGATGACCATGATGACGTCCAGCAGGTCTACGCGAACTTCGACATGGAGGAATCGGAACTGGCAGAAGCGGTTTCGTGAATGTGCGGGTACTCGGCATTGACTGCGGATCCCGGATCACTGGTTATGGTGTCATCGACACCGATGGCGTTGATTGTTTTCTTGTGCAGTGTGGGGCCATTCGCCTGAACCCGGGCGACTCCCTTCCGGCCCGCCTGCATTCCATCCACGGCGCTCTCGCAAAAATCATTGCAACCTTCAAGCCGGACGTCGCGGCTTTTGAGAATATTTTCTACGCTTCCAATGCACAAAGCGCCCTGAAGCTGGGGCATGTACGCGGTGCATCCATCGTAGCGGCCGCGGCGGCGAGTCTGCCGGTATTTGAGTACTCCCCGCTGGAAGTGAAGGGCGCAGTTACCGGGTATGGCCGGGCCGAGAAGTCGCAGGTGCAGCAGATGGTGCAGGCATTGTTGAAGTTGAGCGCACCTCCGGAGCCATACGATGCTTCGGACGCGCTTGCGGTTGCGATTTGCCATGTACATTCAAACCGATATAAAGCGGCAACGACGGTCTGAGCGATGACACTCCTTGCATTGCTGTTGCTTGTATTTATTCCTCAAAATGACTTTTCCCAATTCACATATTGCCGTGACAATGCCCGCGGGCCATTCGAGTCGCAGTGTATTGGCATGAACCCTGAGGCGAAGGGCGAAGTGCGATTCAAGCGTCGTGAAGCGGACATGGTGAACATGGAACTTCAGTTATCGCCGGCCGGAAAAGAGCGTTTTCTCGCCGTGCTTGCGGCGACGGATAACCTGGCTGAAGGCGCTTCCTATGAATCGAACAGGAAAGTTGCCGACCTTGGCCTCAAGAAACTCACTATCGAATTGCCGACGGGCCGCCGGGAAGCTTCCTTCAACTTTTCCGTGCGCCGGGAGGTGATGGAACTCGTGACGTTTTTCGAGAACCTCATCAACCAGGAGACCCTTGGCTTTGACATCAACATGGCCCTCCAGTTTGAGCGTCTCAGCATCCCGAAGCGGCTCGATCAAGTTGAAGGCGAACTTCGGTCGAAACGAATCGCCGATCCACATCGGCTTATACCCATGCTCCAGAAGATCGAGAGTGACCAGCGGCTCGTAAACTTCGCCCGCACGCGAGCCGCCAGACTCCGACAGCAAATCGAGGCGCAAAAGTAACAGCGGAGGTAACGATGAAGGGTTTCAGAAGGTTGTGTTATTTGTTCATGATCGCAGGACTGAGCGCCCTTACGGCCGAAGCGCAGTCGCCAGCCGGCCCTGCAACCATCCGTGCGGCAGGTGGGCTTGTCGAAGTATCCAACGGAAACAACTGGATTCCAGCCACGCGGGATCAATCTGTCGAGGTTGGCCAGCGCGTACGGACGGGTTTGGCTTCTTTTGCATATGTCGTGGCTGGGCAGGACAAAGCGGTCACGCTGACCAGTCAGACCGAAATCGAGTTCCGCGATACTGGTGGGCAACCAGCAGTGTTTCTGGAACAGGGTGGCCTGAAGGTGGCGTCCGGTACCGAGATCACCGTTGCCACGAAAGACAGTACGTTCGGCAGTCTTGGCGGACCAGTCGAGTTTCAGATCACTTATCGCGACAATACCGCGGATGTGACGGTGGTTCGAGGTGCTGTTCGTAGCGGAGGCTCTATTTTCCGCGCGGCGGCAGATTCCGGATCAAGAACGTACGTGGTTGGCGGCCAACAGCGGCATGAAGCCGGCACTCAATATGCAAACGTCCAGATCAATCCGTATGTAGGCTTTTGGGTCGGTGATCAGATTATTACGAGATCTCGGGGTTACTCGCCTTTTGGCATCTTGCCACGAATGAAAGAACCGTTCCGTCCACCGGTACACCCGCGGGCACGATAGTGTCTTGCCCTGACGGCTGTGCGCTCTGTTGTATAATGTGTCTGCAATTAACGGATTAAGAAAGGCTTA
>CAMAWS010000449.1 GCA_945861845.1 Candidatus Sulfopaludibacter sp. SbA3
TGCCCAGACCGAGCCTTATGGGCAGCGCGTCATTTCTGAGAACACGGCGCTGCAGTTGCAGGACATGCTTGAAGTTGTGGTCACGGATGGCACAGCCAAGAGTTCAAAGCTCGAAGGTTATCGCGCAGCGGGAAAGACGGGCACGGCACAGAAGATCGATGAAACCGGACGTTACTCCAAGACGAAATACGTGGCTTCGTTCGCGGGATATGCGCCGGTGTCGAATCCCCAGGTGTCAATCATCGTCATGATCGACGAGCCTGTCGGTGCGCACGGCGGTGGCCTGGTGGCGGGGCCCGCTTTCAAGAGGGTCACGGAGCAGGTCCTTCGCTATATGTCTGTACCGCCGGATGTGCCCCTGTACGCGCCGGAGTATACCGATAAGGTGCAGCCGTCTTCCCGCCCGCTTCCGCCCACCGAGGCGATGCCGATTATGCCGCAGACTGCCGAGCCTGAATCGCTGTTGATGCCTGCTTCGCTTTCGTCAGTGGAGTTGATCGAGACGATCGGCCCGCAGGAACTGGGCGCTATTTCGGTGCCGGACTTTTCTGGAAAGTCTCTGCGGCAGGTGAACGAAGAATCGTTGAAATTGGGTTTGAGGCTGAAGTCCTCTGGGTCGGGAGCCGCAGTTCGTCAGGTCCCGGGACCGGGGTCGCATGTAAGGCCCGGCGCAAGGATACAAGTGCAGTTTTCCGCCAGGTCGAAATCGCGAATGACGGCGAATGAAAATTGAGCGCAGGCAAGCAAGGCTCTTCTCTTTTGGCATCGATTGTTACGTCCTGGAAAGGTGGACGACGAGCGGGCAGCTCTGGCGGCAAATGGATTACGCCACCCCACCCGGAGCCTTCATCTCATCGGCATAACTGGAAACAGCGGGAAGACGATGGCAACTTGCCTCGCGGAGGCCATCTTGAAAGCCACAGAGCATGTGATTGCTGGCAAGGACCACGAGCCAGGCCAGGTCATCGGGATCACGGCCTTCCAATTCGATGGCCGGATTGCAGCAAACGGGTTGCTCGATGCACTTGTCGCTTGAAGAAATAGCAAAGGCCGTTGGCGGCGCGCTAAATGGCGCCGGAAGCGTAAAAGCCCGCGGTTACTCGATCGATTCGAGGACGCTGAATGCGGGTGACCTGTTCTTCGCGGTCAAGGGTCCAAGGTTCGATGGCCATGAATTTGTTGGCCAGGCTCTTCAAAGGGGAGCCGCCGCAGTAGTTGTTGAGAGAGAGGCGCAGGGAGTTCCTGCGATTCGTGTCGAGTCAACGATAGTGGCGCTGCAGCTCCTGGCTCGTGACGTGCGGCGCAGATCGGGGATGACGATTATTGGCGTGACCGGAAGTGCCGGAAAGACGACAACCAAGGAGATGATCGCTGCTGTGCTCGGAAAACAGTTCACGGTCCTGCGCTCGGTGGGCAACCTGAACAATGAGTTCGGCCTTCCGCTCTGCCTGCTCCGTGCCGAGCCTTATCACAGCATCGGCGTGCTGGAGATGGGTATGTCAGCAAGAGGAGAGATCCGGAAACTCGCCTCGATCGCGGAGCCGAACGAGGGTGTCATCACGAATGTGAATCCCGTCCACCTGGAATTTTTCAAGTCCGTCGACGAGATCGCCGAGGCCAAGGCCGAGCTCCTCGATGGTTTGTGTGAGCCCAGGGTCGGCTACCTCAACAACGACGATTCGCGGGTCCGCGCGATGGCGCGAAAGTTCAACGGAAAGATCGTCACGTACGGCATTAAGTCGGTCGCCTCCTTCAAAGTGCAGCAGATACAGGATTTGGGCATTGATGGGACGGCTTTCACCGTGCATCACGGCCGCCGCAACGTGAATTTCGTGCTCCCACTTCCCGGACAGCACAATGTTTCCAATGCGCTGGCGGCAATCAGCGTCGGCGTTACGCACGATGTGTCGTGGGAAAAGATCGCGGAAGCACTGGCCGAAATGAAGCCGGAGAAGATGCGCGGCCAGATCGTGAAGTTCCGGGAAGGTTTCGTTGTCGTCGACGATTCGTACAACTCCAATCCCAGGGCTTTGACCGAGATGATCCGCTTCATCGGGCGCCTGCAGGGATTTCAACGAAAGATCGTCGTTGCGGGCGAAATGCTCGAGCTTGGAGCCGGCAGCGCCGAAATGCACCGGGCCTGCGGACGGGAGGCGGCCAGGGCCGGCCTCGCGCTCATCGTCGGCGTGCAGGGTGTTGCGCGTGAAATAGTCGAAGGCGCGGCGGAGGCCGGTATCGATCGCTCGCGGCTGGCTTTCGTTCAAGACTCTGTGCAGGCCGGCGATCTGCTGGCCCGTACCGTACGAAAGGGCGATGTCGTCCTGCTGAAGGGGTCGCGGGGAGTAAAGCTCGATCATGCGATGAATACGCTGCGAGCAAATTTTACGAGCCTGGAGCCGTGAATGGGACTGTGAATCTCAGGATGAGTGTTTAATGCTGTATCACATTCTTTACGAATTCCTGTATCCGCTGAGCCCCTACTGGTCGGCGCTGCGGGTGCTGAACGTCTTTCAGTACCTGACGTTCAGGACTGCGTATGCCAGCATTACCGCGCTCCTGATCAGTCTCCTGTTGGGACCATGGCTCATTTCGCGGCTTCGCGAGTTTCAAATCGGCCAGCAGATCCGTGAGGAGGGCCCGAAATCGCATCAGAAAAAAGCGGGCACACCGACGATGGGCGGCATCCTGATTGTAGTTTCGATAATCGTGCCCACGTTGTTGTGGGCCAACCTGCGATCTCCTTTCATCTGGCTGTGCATCGTGGCGACGCTTGCCTTTGGAGCTGTCGGCTTTGCAGATGATTACCTGAAGATCGTGCGGAAGCGGTCATTGGGGCTTACGGGGCGCGAAAAGATGGGATTGCAGGCCCTGATCAGCGTTGGGACCGGAATTTTCCTTCTGTACCTTGGCGAGCGGGGGGCCTATTCGACCGGCCTGACTGTGCCGTTCTTCAAGTCTTTCGTGCCCGACCTGGTTATCGACAGGCTCTTCTCGACGCCGATCTTCTTTCTCGCATACCTGCCATTCCTGTTGTTCGTGTCGGTCGTCATGGTTGGAACATCCAATGCCGTGAATCTCACCGACGGGCTCGACGGCCTGGCCATCGGATGCACGTTGATCGCATCAGCCGCCCTGACCGCGGTCACCTATATCACCGGCCACGCGGTGTTCTCGGCCTATCTCGACATTCAGAACATCCCGCGCGTTGGCGAGTTGACGGTCTTCTGCGGATCGATGGTCGGCGCGAGCCTGGGCTTTCTCTGGTACAACGCGCATCCTGCCGAAGTCTTCATGGGCGATGTTGGTTCGCTGGCACTGGGTGGCGCGATAGGCACGGTAGCGGTTTGCATCAAGCAGGAGTTGTTGCTCGTGTTCATAGGCGGCGTGTTCGTAATCGAAGCAATGTC